>NZ_CANUAR010000003.1:0-248070 GCF_947855755.1 uncultured Coprobacter sp. | reverse complement strand
TTTCCAACAAAAAATATTATCAGGTCATTTTTGTGTTTTCTTCCGGTCTTTTTTCCCGTTTTTCCTCGTCAGATAGCTTGCTATCCTCCTTGTAAAAACAGAAAAATATCCTCGAAAGAAACTCTCAAACCTGACCCGAGCAAAATTGAGGCAGGCTCTAAGAAATACAAATATAACGAATAAATCAAGTTTTCCAAAGAAGCCGAATACGTCTCAAAATAGAGAAAGCGTTACGGAAGTATCCACAACGCTTTCTTTTCCATACTTAGTAACAATACCTATTCGGTTTTTATTGTCAACATCAAGGCCCCCTTCACCAAATGTTCTCCGGGAGTAGCATTCAATTCTGTTACAACTCCTGCAACCGGAGATAATATGCGATTTTGCATTTTCATCGACTCTTGAACGAGTAACAAATCTCCGACCTTCACCGGCTGCCCCACTTCTACCGCATACGAAACAATCGTTCCCGGAAGGATAGAACGGATCTCGCCAGGTACAGGTTTCACCCACAACGGACGATTGATAAATTTCTTTGTCAATGTCGTTTTATATTTACGGGCTGTAACTGCAAAATCTACTAATTTCACTTTTTCATTTTCCATCTTCAATCTCGATTTATGGATTAGAACGGAGGAATTCCATGCTTCTTCGACGGACGGGATTCTTCTTTACTTCTTGCCAGAACTAAAGCATGCTTCAAGCTGACACGTGTTTCTCGCGGTTCGATCACCGCATCGATATATCCCTTAGCCGCCGCAACATACGGATTAGCAAATTTCTCGATATATTCTTTTACTTTTTCCTGACGCATTGCATTCTGATCTTCAGCCTCCATAATTTCTTTTCTGAAAATAATATTAGCTGCACCTTCCGGTCCCATCACTGCAATTTCCGCACTCGGCCAAGCAAATACGAAATCTGCTCCTAAATGCCGCGAGTTCATTGCAATATATCCGCCTCCGTATGCTTTACGCAAAATAATAGTAATTTTAGGCACTGTCGCTTCGGAATATGCGTAGAGAACTTTCGCACCATGACGAATAACGCCGGCATGCTCCTGATCTACTCCAGGCAAATAACCCGGCATATCTTCGAATGTAACAATAGGAATATTAAAAGCATCGCAATAGCGGATGAAACGAGCAGCCTTATCAGAGCTGTCACAGTCGAGCACTCCGGCCATTACCATAGGCTGATTAGCGACGAATCCGATCGTATCGCCATGGATACGACCAAATCCGATTACGATATTCGCTGCCCAAAGTTGTTGTATTTCAAAGAAATCAGAATCATCTACAACACATTTTATAATATCACGTACATCGTACGGTTGTTTCGGATCGGCCGGGATGATATCATTGATCGATTTATCAAAAATCGGTTCTTTAGGTTCCCATGCACGAGCACGTTGCTTATTGTTCCAAGGAATAAACGTCACCAATTTCTTGATTTGTTCAAAACACTCTTGTTCACTTTGTGCATAGAAATGAGCATTACCTGTAATTTCAGCGTGAACGCGAGCTCCTCCTAAATCTTCCATAGAAATCTCTTCGCCTAAAACGGTCTTGATGACATTAGGTCCTGTAATGAACATTTTCGAAATGTTTTCAACGACAAAAACAAAATCGGTCAATGCCGGAGAATATACCGCACCACCGGCACACGGGCCTAAGATTACCGAAATCTGAGGAATTACGCCTGAAGCAATCGTATTGCGATAGAAGATCTCTCCATATCCGGCCAATGCACCTACACCTTCCTGAATACGTGCACCACCGGAATCATTAATCCCGATAATGGGCACTTTCATCTTTAGTGCATGATCCATTATCTTAGTTATCTTACGAGCGTGCATCAAACCAAGAGACCCGCCTGCTACGGTAAAATCTTGAGCATAGATACATACAGGAGCGCCAAAGATAGTTCCTGTTCCGGTAATTACTCCGTCTCCGGGTAAAACTTTTTTTTCCATGCCGAAGCCCCTGGCTTCATGCTCTACAAAGAGGTCATACTCCTGAAATGAATTTTCATCCAGCAAAGCCAGAATACGATTTCGGGCAGTCAACTTGCCCATCGCCTCCTGCTTTTCAATGGCGGCTTCTCCTCCACCCATTTGCACCAGCGCTTTTTTCTCGCGCAATGCTAAAATGTCTTTCTGTAATGAAGTCATAAATTTAGATTCTTAAAATTAAGTGTGTCAATATAAGTATTATTTCTTTACTGCCTTTACCCTATAACCGCAATTTACTTTACCCTTCAGAATACTGTTCAGCTTCGATTTTATAAGCTGTTTGCGAATAGGGGAAAGATGATCGATAAACATTTTCCCTTCAAGATGATCATATTCGTGTTGAATGACACGAGCGACATAACCTTCAAATACTTCGGTATGTTCTACAAAATCCTGATCCCGATACGTTATCTTTATTTTTTCCTGACGAGTCACAGGCTCATGAATTCCGGGTAAACTCAGACATCCTTCTTCTCGAGTTATCTTATCACCGGATACTTCCTCTATATGAGCATTTATCATTGCCTTCCGGTAATTTTTATATTCAGGAAACGTTTCCGAGAGAGCATCCAAATTGATAACAAGAACCCGGATATCCAAACCTATCTGAGGAGCGGCAAGGCCTACCCCATCCGATTTATCCATCGTTTCAAACATATCTTCAATCAGTTTCTTCAAATCAGGATAATCGGCCGTTATATCCGTTGCAACTTTTCTCAGCACAGGCTGGCCATATAAATAAATTGGTAATAACATATATATTTTTTTATCATAATATGCCGGTGCTCCCGGCATATAAATCCTTGTTTCGATTTTAACAATCAAGTATGCAGCACACTTTCCATATATCCCTGTAATATGATTACTGCGCTGATCTCATCCACCAGCTCTTTATTTCGACGATCTTTCTTCTTCAGCCCGCCTTCCAACATAGACCGGTGTGCTAACGCAGAAGTAAACCGTTCATCAAAATATTCTATCGGAATATCAGGGAACAACTTCTTAAACTGTGCTACAAAAGGCTCGATGTATCGCATATTTTCTGAAGGTTGATTATTCATCTGTTTCGGTAATCCTATGATTACTTTCTCCACAGCCTCCTTCTGAAAATAATTTTTCAGAAAACCGACCAATTCATGCGTAGGGACCGTTGTCAACCCGTTCGCTATTATTTTCAAAGGGTCGGTCACCGCAATTCCTGTACGTTTTTTTCCGTAATCTATCGATAAAATACGAGCCATAATGTTGGCAAAGATAATCAAAATGAGACAGAAAAATAAGCTGTTCGTCTTTTTTATACATAAGACAAACAGCTCTAACTAAAAATATGCCTTATTAACAAAGGATTCGGGAATGTTATGGTAAAAAGGTTGAAATTAAAAATATATTCTTATCTATCAGCATCATATCTTATTTTCTTATCCTCAAATTCTCTTTATCTCTATATTTATTCATATCCGATACCACCACCTTATCACCGATATTCAAACCGTCTAATACTTCTACATAATCATAACTTCCCTCTCCTAACTTGACTGTTCTCTTCACAATATGATCTCCATCCATCACCCAAAGATTATAGTCTCCCGGGCCATTATAAAAAGAACGTCTTTCTATACGAAGAGCATCATCTCTTACCGCATTAATAACAAAGACATCAACTTTCAAGCCGGAACGCAGACGATCATGGTCATTATCATCTAAAAATATAAGAAATTGTATCATTCCATCTTTTACTGACGGAACAACATTTCCCACGATTCCCGAGAGTTCTTCTTTTCCGATTTTTACAATTGCCTTATTCCCCGGTAAAACCTTATCAGCATATCCATCCGTAATTTCGGCTTCTACTTTAAAACTACCGAGATCAGCAACAATTGCCAATTGTGAACCGGCAGGCACAGTTGCTCCAACCTGATCATTTACCCATATCAAAGTCGCATCTTGAGGAGAACGCACTTGTGCCTCTTTCATCATCTTAGTCCGTAACGAAATATTTTTCAAGGCTATATTGTAATCCAATTCCTGCACTCGAATATCCGCAGCAGAAGTTCGTTTCTGATTATTATATTTTAATTTTAATTGGTCCAGATTCATTTTCTGAACTTTATATTCCAATTCAGCTTGCTTTATTTTATCAGATGTACTTGCTCCTATACTATCTAAATATTTCTCATTTTGTAATAGCACTTTCATTCTCTCCAATCTCATTTCATCTATATCGATACTCATCTTCATCTCCGACAACTGGCTTTCCGCCACGATCTTCATCTGTTCTAATTTAAAACGTTTCATCTCCAGCTCATTCCGCTGATTCTCCATACCTACATTTGCTTCCGCTAAATCAAGTTTTAAAATAGAATCATTTTTGGATAGTTTCTCTCCGGATTTTTTATATACTTCCAATATTTTCGAAGAAATCGGCGAGGTTATTATCTCTTCCGACAGAGGAGCGACTTTTCCCGTTGCAGAAACAGAAATCCCGATTTCACCTTTTGTCACCGTTCCAAAATCAATATCTTCTAAAGGAATTCCGGCACTGAATACTTTCACCAAAACAATAAAAAAACAAACTACAGCACATGCTACAAATGCAAATTTAATAATCAATATCTTTTTTCTACGACGTTTCACCTCCGGTGAAATTTCTTTATCCATGCCCATGTTTATATTTTTTAATTTTTTATCATTTCATATATAATATCCTCATCTCGAACAAAATCATAAAGGGATAACTGTCGAATATTGTAATAATACAACCAAGAGGTATATAACTGAGAAATATATTCCCTACGGGCATTATCCCGTTCGACTTGGGCAGAATTTATATCCAAGACATTAATATTTCCCATAACGAATATATTGTACGCTGTTTTATACCGACATTGTGCAACAGAATCTGCAAGAACAGCAATATCTAACAATCTTGTCTGATCTTGAAATTGATTGACAGATAACGTTACATCTCGTTCAAAATTCATCTGACTTTGCTCAATTTGCGCCTTTATGAGCTCTTGCTGCGACTTCGCCAACCGCACTCGTCCCCGACCTTTTCCCCAATCTAAAATAGGAATGCGTATTCCTAAACTCACAACCTGACGATTCTGTAAATTCTGATATGTTCCGGATAAACTATTATCACTTCCCGTAAATCCTACCGAAGCATAAATATCTGCTTTAAATCCACGATCTACTCGTGCTTGGGCAATTTGCCGTTTTGCCTCTAACAACTGCCTTTCGATCGAATAATTTAAAGGATTATTTTTTAATGCAATATCTAAAACTTCACGTGGTGAAATCTTTACAACAGGGCATTTTTGCGGAACATCAATTTTCAACACGACAGAATCATCATATCGCAAATAATTTCGAAAAGCATACATCTTATTATCATACTCTTGTTCTGCTTTTATCAAATTTGACGAAGCATTTAATCTTCCTAATTCCAGTTGCAGCAAATCATTATCCGATATTATTCCGATCTTTTTCTTACCCTGAGCTATTTTCAACAATTCCTCAGCGTTTTTCAGATTCTGTTCTGCGATATTTTTATTTACCGATGCTAATAAAAATTCGAAATAATGCTTGACTGTCTGCATATTTACAGCCTCCATACTTACACAATATTGTTGTAATGCTTCTTTATACTTCTTGGGCTCTATACGCATCGACCATCTTAACGGTCGAGCTGTAATCAAAGGTTGAGAAAGGGTCAATCCTAAAGGGATGCTCAAATAACTTGTATTACGATCTCCGTCCAACTGGTCAATACGTTGCAATTGAGACTGTAAAGAAATAGAACCTCCCGTATAAGGAATATTTTGAGTAATGGAAAGATTCAAATTTTCGCTAAGCAAACGGTTGGTTACGAACGAATATGTACCATCTTCTTTCTGATAAGAAGACAATGACTTATCCAAGCTGGGCAAAGTGCCGTCCAAAACCATACTGGGTAACAATTCCGCCTTATAATTACGGTACGACCAATAAGCAATCTGCAAAGTATTTCTTGCCACGATTGCATCAATAGAAAAAATACGAGCTATATTTAAAGCCTGATTCATAGAGAGAGACAAAGTATCTTTCTGCCCCCACAAACAGGTAGGGAACAGAAAGACTATACATATCATCCATAGTTTCATACAACCTATATTTACTCATTATTCATAATGCAATACCTCTGCCGGATTTACACGAGAAATTCGATATGCTGGATACCATGCACTAAATAATGAAAACAAACACATCAGCAATATTGTGGTCACAACTGCAGCAACATTTTCTACGGTAAAATCATAAATAAAAAACGCCAACAGTACTGAAGGAATAGAAGCCATTACCGAAATCAACAGACTTTCTCCGAGTACCATTTTCATAAGATCTCTACGTGTTGCTCCTAAAGCTAACTGCAAAGCATACTCTTTCAACCTTTTTTTCGACTGTAACCAAAACAATCCGAATGTTCCAATAAACGCAAAAATAAACAAGAAAAAAGCCGGCACGGCTTGTGCTGCAACTGAAAGCATCGTCCCAACCATCGAAAAAGCCTTCCACTCTTCCATTGGAGAAACAAACAACTCGACATCATTATTTAAGCCGGCCCGTTTGAACTCTTTATCGCAAGCATTATAAAAGTCAGCTTCATGCCCTTTTTTCACTTTAGCGACACATTCCATAAAGGGCAAATGCTCGAAAGGGAAAAGTATCGCCTCTGACGAAGGTTCGAATACTGCATGCTTCACCCCTGCAACAACCCCGATTACCGTAAGTTCCCGATTTCTATATACAAACTTCTTGCCGACGGCATCTACCCACCCGACAGCATCTACCAATTGCCGGGAAACAACAACAGGAAGAGAGCCATCAGCCAATTTGGTCTCTCCGGTAAACCACTCTCCTTCTTCCAAACGAATATCAAATACATCAAGAGCATATTTATCGACAGTCTTTATAGCTGCCATGATTTTTTTATCGTTAATCCTGACCGTATCTCCACTATAGTTATCGCCGTCTCTCATATATGGGGCCAATCCGCTACCCACAGTCACGCTTTCTATTGCAGGATTGGTCCTTAACCGTTCAACGACAAGAGATGTTATGCGCCCGGATTCCCGTAAAGAAGCCCGCGAATTAAAATTAACCGGCATACAAGAAAACACAAATGTATTATCCGTATTTAAAAGCCCCGGATCATTATATTTTTTCAATGCCGAAAACAGAGACCCGAGACACAGCATCAGTACCAATACGATAAAAAATTGTTCTACAAAAATTTCCCAAACCTTATTCCGACGATTCCAGATCATCTTTAGCAAAAACTTTCTCATTATTCGTTTCCTCCTTTCAATACCGCTGCAATATTTTTTCGTGTAATTAAATAGGTCGGCAGCCCACCTGACAATAAAGAGAACAAAATAGCCAAAGGCAACACCTGACACCAAATAACCGACATATCAAGAGAAGCGATCAGCGACATTTTCTCATTAAGAGATCCGCCCAGAACAAGACTCTGCACCCCATAGGACATCGGTAAAACCAAAAGAACGCCTAAAATAGTCCCGATCAATACCAAAAAGAAATTTTCACCCATAATCTGAAAAAAAACCGAAATGCGGGTAGCCCCAATCGCTCGGGAAATCGCAATCTCCGAAGCCCGGCTCTCCATATTGGAAAAATTCAATGTTACGATATTCAAAGCAGGAATAATCAACAACAAGAAAATAGCAGCTCCGGCACCGTATAACATGATATTTGTCCCGTATTCTTTTATCCGCTCCTCCTTTTTAGTATAAATCTTCTCCGGCAATATGTCTACTGTCATGTCCCTATTTTCTACTGTAGCCCGCACATTGTTACATACCAATTCTTTCATCCGGGCAACATCCATATCTTCCGGGAATAGAATATTCACATTATAACAAAAATGAGCAGAAGGGATAAATTTGTTATACCGGTACGGAACCCAAACACTGGCAAGTGTAGGTGCAGAAAACATCGAATAATCGGCAACGACACCGATTATTTCATATTCAATACCTTGAATCTTAATTTTCTCGCCGACGGCTTTACCTCCCGGAAAACCGACTCTTGCCAAACTTTCTTTAATTACAGCGACTTTCTTCCCCTCTCGAGCATCCTCACGATCAAACGATGTCCCATCGATAAAACGGAATTGATACATTTTAAAATAATCGCCCCCGATAAATGACACATCTACAGCTTTCAACTGATCATTCACATAAGCAATAGAAGACTCATCATTATCGTACGAAACCATTTCATATCCTTTCAATGCCGCAAAAAACTGCTCCATTTCCATGGGATAAATTCCTCCGATATATTGTCCCTGCATATTGTAAAGCTGAGAACCGCTTACCGTTACAATTCGATCGCCATATAACATCGGCTCTGCATCGGTAGTAATAAGTTTGACAACATGCAATATAATAGCAATGAAAACAAATGCCAACGTCGTACCCAAAATATAAAATATCGCATAAGCCTTATTCCGCTTTATATTATATAAAGCTGTCTTTATATAACTCAACACAATTTTCATGATATCCCCTTTCTCTAAACGAGTTTTCCATCCAACAATCGTACTATTCGTCCTGTTTTGGAAGCAATATGCTCATCATGAGTAACCATTACCACCGTAACTCCAAGTTTGTTCAACTCCAACAAAATATCCATAATCTCTTCTCCCATGCGGCTATCCAAATTTCCGGTAGGTTCATCGGCAAGAATTATCTCCGGACGTCCGACAATCGCCCTTGCTATTGCAACACGTTGGCATTGCCCCCCTGACAACTGGGACGGGAAATGCTTCATCCGATGCGACAGCCCCACCATATTCAAGACTTCTTTTACCCGCTCTTTCCTTTCGACAGCAGCAACCCGGCCATATAATAACGGCAACTCAACATTATCCATAACATTCAGAGAGGGGATCAAATGGAAATTCTGAAAAACAAATCCAAGACTCTTGTTCCGAAACCGGGCAGCCTCCCGATCACTCATCCTCGATACATCCGTATCATGTATCAGTATAGTTCCGGCAGTCGGTTGATCCAGCAAACCGATCAAATTCAACAACGTACTTTTTCCGCAACCCGAAGGTCCCATTATAGAGACAAACTCTGACGAATTAATCTTTAAACAAATATCATCCAATGCGCGTGTCTCAATGTCTTTCGTTTGAAAGATCTTACTTACCGATTTTAATTCTATCATAAAGCAATATTTTATTTATTATTGTTTTTATTTCAAAATATATTCCCATCAACAGGTAAGAAAATCGAAAAAGGACAACTTCGACTATCATACCATTTTCGGAATTTTACCTCATACCGATCTGCCAGAAACTTATATTCATACTCTTTCTTTTGATAAATACGTTCTATCTCTGTGCTTCTTCCTCCCAAAAGAGAAAAACGACGCATATAAAAATCCCCTTGATGCTCATGTCCTCTACTATATTCAATTTCGGCCAAATAGTACCATGGATATACAAGATTCGGAAGTATCTTCACACTTTTATCTAAATACTTCTTTGCCGAGACCGTGTCACCTATACATAAAAAAATTTTCCCGTATTTAGCCAAATAAATCGGATCGTCCGAATCTCGATTTGCGCCTTTTATCAAAAAATCAATAATATTTTTCTTCACATAACTATTATCCAAAGCACATTGCTTCCACAAATCTGTCTCTAAAATTTTAGGAGATAATTTTATTGCATGTGCTAAGAGAGACACCGCACGTTCCATTTCCCCGCTTTTATACTCAAGGTTAAAAGCTCCAATACAAAACAGAGCATTATCCGGACACTTTTCCAATAATCTTCTCGATATATTTTGAGCAGAATCCCTCCGTCCAATACATTCTAACAAAACAGACATGTTATAATGCAACATGACATCTTTAGGATTTATAGAAATAGCTTCCCGTAAATATTGTATAGAACTCTCTAAATATTTTTTATCCTTAGAATCGTTATATTGCAGCCAATTTACAGTACTCCGATTAATAAGATATGGCAAATTTTCACGAGTTTTGCTTATATAAAAAGATGCAGAATCGAGACGAGATAAATTAGTATTTTCCAGACACTTATAATTAAAATATTCATTTCTATTATGACGAACAATAAAAGCAGTAACAAACGAGCATAATATAACAAGAGACAAAACTGCTATACTTCGTAATTTAGGACCTGCAGAAATTACCATATATCGGCATGAAATATACCGGTTCTGCCAAATAGCCAATAAAGTAATCAATAAAACCTGAATACCCTCACACTCAAGGAGAGAAGAAAAAGTCATTTCCTTTATTCCAACGGCCAATATTGTCAATGCAATAAAATACGATCCTCCATCTTTTTTCTCCTTTACAAAGTACCAAAAAAAATAACCTATAAATAATCCGAATATCAAAAATCCGGTTATACCTTTCTCTACCCCCAGCTGCACCAATACATTCGGCGCAAAATTAGTAAATGCTACATCCTCTTTCTCAAAGAGTAAAGAATCCACTGCCAAAGAATAGTTACCGGAACCAAATCCAATAACAGGCTTCTCTTTAAAAACAGTCCATGCAGCATATAAAGAAGCGATGCGACCGGAAACACTACGTTGCTGAGAAACACTCTCTCCCCAATGCATCGATTTAAGCACATCTTCATAATACGGAATTAAAGCCAAAACTATAATTGACAATGTCAAAATGAAAATTCCAATTTTTTTTCTCAAAGACATCTTAGAATAAAAGAACAAAACAGTACTACCCAATAAAAAAACGGATAATGCCAAATTAGCCCCGCGCGAAAACGTAAATAAAATATTTATTATGACAAGAATCAATGCAACGTATAAAAAAATCAGCCACACCCTGCTATCACGACAATACCATCCACATAATCCCAATATGCCTAAATAAACAATAGAGAAAGTATTCCACACATTATTTAAATATCCTAACGGTCGATAAAGGAATTTGAAACCAGAAACATTATTATCCCAACCCACATTTGATAAATTTTCCACAAAAAGAGAAAAAGAATAGAGGGCAATTATGGAAACTAAACAAATAAGAACAGAATACCATTTTATCAAACTCTTTATTCTATCTTCTGTATTTAAATAAAATCGAAGGACAAAATAATAGCAGACCAAAATAAATGACGAAGCCAAATATGAATAACCAGCAATAGGATTAGGCGATAACAATAAGGAAAACACATCATACAATCCAAATAGAAAGATGCAAATATCCAAGCCGGAAATTTTAAAATCACTATGCGTATAAATAAGTAATATCGACAAAAAAACGACAGCAAACCATCCTGAGAAAAAATATGTATCTTCAGGTTTAAAAATCAATAATATCCCCAAGAAAAAAATCAATAGGATACAAAAAAATTGTCCAATATGTTTTACATTAATTTCTATCATAAACTAATTACCTCTGATTTTTTTCTATATATCTCCTTTTTAAATTGTTCAACAAAGGCTTTAATAAGTTATAAAAGAAAAACAAGATTAATCCTAAAATCAATAATTGGGAGAAAAAACTCTTTAATAATACATAGTCAGGCATCTTACCTACAATAAGTGAATTAATTACACGTTGAAACAAATATGGAAAGTCTGAAACAAACGCTACTAAAAAATGGGGTATTATAAAGAAAAAATAATATCCAAAAAATACATTCACCACAATCGTATAAACAATTGCTATTGTTTTTTCCACAGGTTTTATCGTCAATAAAAACGGATAACTCCCCGCATTCTTCTTCCTTATCTTTTTTATCCAATAAGACAACAGTTCATTGGTTCTTTTTCGCAAATTAGGTATGCCCAACAAATCACTCATCATCCAATAACCGTCGAACTTAAAGAACGGATTCATAGTCAATAGGAAATTCAAATTAATGACAAACACAAAATATATGAAGAAGTCATTTGGAATAATAAATGAAAGTAAGATAAGCGGCAATAGAAAAATCAGTTGAAAATATACACCAGCAAAATTGACGACAACTCTCTGCTTTCGGGAAAGTGTCCAGATTTTAGTAACATCTGTAAAAAAAACCGGAAATGTCAAATATAATCCCAACCCGATTCCTCCATGTTCCACTTTAAAATATCTACAAGCCGAAGCATGCCCCAACTCATGAAAAAAAGAAGATATAATATAAAGAGCAATTAACCCAACTATATCTATAAACTCAATATCAAATATTTTTGTTACAATATCTTGCTTAACAAAAAAAAGTATCTCTAATATTATAATTAGAAATAACAACGGATACAATACAGATCGTTGAAATAAGCATTTCAATTTATCTGAACAGATAGCAACTTGTCTTGCCGTCAAGATATTTAATCTCAATAAAAAAGATTTTGTAGTTTTAGAACTATTTTCTTTAAAAATAGGAGCAATATAAATATCTGCCAAATGCATAACTTCTTCCTGAGAATACGACCTTCTTCGACTTTTAGAAAATAACTCTGTTGCATTCTCCAAAGACCCTCCTTGTTGAAAAGCCTTAATAAGATCTGCAACGGCAGCTGTTATTTCCCAAAATCGTTCTCCGAAAGCGACTAAATACCTATACTCCCTACTTGAGGTTTCAAATGTCAAAATACTCAGGTTCTTTATGTCTCCAACATTATCCATTAAACACCTATTTAAGAACATCTTGCACCAATAATGTACAAGACGTTCTTCAAATTTTAAGAATTACTTAGAAAAAAACTCTGGACAATCAAGATTTGCCCCATCACAAGGGCAAGTATCACCTCCATGCTCACAGGTATATGTACCTTTTTTACACGTACAGCTAAAATCAATGAAACATAAAGGATCTACTAAATTTCCAAACAATAGAGGGTCTGTTTCCAATCGTTTTTCCAACTCTTCCAATGAGAATTCATTGTACAAAGAATCATTTAAGGAGACCAAATCTTCAGATTGCTTCTCTTTTTTCTCTTCTTGATTTTTCATCATCTAAAATTTATTTAATAAGTTATTAATTATTAGTGCATTTCTGCCCTATACTTTTTATATGCCTGAATAACATATTTCTCAAAAATCAATGAATAACTGTCACAAAAGTTAGACTCAAAACTCCCTCCATTAGCAAGGACTTTACCCATGCAACCTCCACCACAAAACAAAGCATATTTACAATGAGCACAATCTGCCACAGTCCCAATATTACGATTATGCCATAAACTCCGTTCTTTTTCATTCCATACTATATCATCTAAATAAGAACCTAAACAACGCTCTCTCTTTCCTACGGTATCCCAACAAGAATAAATTTCCCCATAGGGATCTAATATATAAGAATTGGTTTGAGAAGGACAAAATATCGTATGGAACTGTATTTTTGAGGAATTTTTTAATGCCCGATAAATTTTCGTAAAGACACCATAATCCTGTCCCCAAATATCAGAATCATTCTGCTCCTGCTTTAAAAGAAATTCTTCACGGCTTAAGTATTCAATTTTTTTATTCAATTCAGAAGTTTGAGTATTTTTTTTCACTTTATCAACATCCGATTTTTCACCACACAACAATGCAGAATAAAAAGAAAATGTTTTATAATTATAAAAACCTAATTCATAAAAATAATTTTTCAAATTTCGCATACTTGAAATATTTCTCCCGTCCGTATTTGCCCGGACAGAAATAGAAACACCTGTCTTTAACGCTTTACCAATATTTGCAATAATTTTATCAAATGACTTTCCGTCTTTATAATGTATGCGACGTTTATCATGGTATTCCTTTTCTCCATCTATCGTAATTTGTAGAAATTTAATTGATTCCGGACCTAACAAATCAAGAAAATATTCTAAATCATATCCATTAGTCACTGCATCAAAATTATAACCTAAACTCTTTCCTTTTATAACAATATATTCTATAATCTCCCTATTTGAAGCCATCAAAGGTTCACCACCGTATAATGTAATCGTTTTAGCACGTAAATTCTTATTAGGTTCGATTTCTTCCATCGCTTGGTAAGCTCGATCAACCATATCTTTATTAAAAATTTTTTTAGACCATTGACGTCCTTTTCCAGAAATATTCCCTTCATAACAATAAGGACACCTGAAATTACAATCATAAGCAATCATCAAGGTAAAAACCTTACTTTTAGTTTTCTCATATCTATTAAAAAGAGAAGTAAAGTTTTTTAAATACTCGTATTCTTCTTGTTCAGATTTATCCGTAAAATATCCTCGAGCAATAAGTCTATCAAAAACATCTTTAGACAATGGAATATTATCATAGGAATATCTTTTCTCTGGTTGAAGGCAGTTCATTATCTTTTCAGACGCAATATCCATAGCTCCTGTATATCCATGAATCAATAAAGTCTTACCCGGTTCATCCTTTATTACAACAGGAATGGTATAAACTGAAGGTCTGTATAACTTATTCATAACAATAAATATTTAATATAACATGATAATTCTACCACCAAAAAGTACTTTTTCCATCAAATGTAAAAATTCTTTCCTCTTGACCTTGTGTATGATTATGCAACCATAATACAGCATTTCGAGGGACATCAGCAAATTCGACATAATGTGTTTTAGCCTTTTTCCGTCCTAAACTCTTCCATCCTTTTATAGAATAGTAAAACAACTCATACTCATCTCCAATAGCCACATTATTTCCATCATTTCTCGGTAAATAGACAATTTTCTGTACTGCTACAGGTTTCGGAAATTCAAGTCCTACCCAAGCAGAATCAGGCTTAGAAGAATCAAAAAAAGTCAACGGATCATTATCAAAAGCCGATTCTTTCGATCGTTTCGGATCATTTCCCCACGTACCATCCGTCCCTATTATTTTCCCCGACGGATTCAGCAATTCTCCATTTTCCCCCCAAAATTGTAATTCTGCAATATTCCCATATCCTGCAATAGGAGAGACATGTCTCCAATAGCGGTACTTTGTAAGAACAGAATCCAAAGGAATCGTAACATATAATCCATATGGGTTTTCCTCAATTCGATGTAATACTATCGCATTCTTAAACTCGGGATTATCAGCAGCTTGAAACTCCCCACCAATCATATGAGATGCCACACCAACCATCCTAAATTCAGCAGGGTATTTGCGATATATACGTAAATTATAAACATTTAACGTATCAGGTTCATAATAATGTATTCTACCTCGAGAATCAAGTAAAAAAGGATAATTAGCTGGTTGCATTTCCCTATCAACATAATAAGAAGGCAAATAAACAATATCCCGTCCTACTGAATTAAATGTTGCATCACCAAATCTTATCTTTGCAAAACATACAGGAATCCATTTTTTATTATTAAAAAGACTCAAATACATAAATTGACGATTTTCTTTAGGCAAAACTTTAATATCCACATCAATATCAGAAGTCTCAAGATATTGCGAAGTCACATCTTTATAAAAAGGGCTTTTTAAATTCGAAGGAATAGGCTCTCCTTTACAAACCGAAGCTAAAGACTCTTTATTACGGGCAAAAGTTGTCCTATATACTTTTGCCATTTTTGCATCCGGTTTATGAATAACATCCGGATTAACATCTACACCGCCAAAAGACAATTCCCGACCATTATTACATAATACGACATTCCACGAATGCCCCATATTCCGATAAGCCCACTGCGGTGTAAAATCTTTTACGACAGGTACACCTTTTGCTCGCATTGCAAAAGTCGCTCGGGCTCCATAACTATCACAATCACCAATAAACATCCGAGCTAAGATTGAATACTTCTCTATAGGAAAAGCAGGTGGCAAAAGATATACACCAGCCTCTTCTCTTAATCGATTATTTATTTCACAACAAGCATGAAAAGCAGAATGTCTCCATCCTTCATGATACCCATGAGCCCATATATCGTTATATTTATTTTTTAAAGAATCACGCCAAAATTCGATAGGTTCATTACCAACTCTATATGGTAATATATATTCGCAAAATTGGTCAAATGATAAATGTTCTGCATATCCCCCTTTTGGCCACACTTCAAATGCCCGCTCTATATTATTAATAAGAAAATTTGCCGTTATGTGCTCCACATCCTCAAGTCGGATCGCATTTTCCGATAATTTATAATATTCAGCAATACTATCTATTTTTTGTTTTAGAGATTCTTTATCTGTTACAAATGAAAGCAATGAGTCTACCGAATCATAATAAAGATCAATATATCTACCACCTAAAGAATAATGTCCAGGCATATTCTCTATCAAAAACAATGCAGCCCGATATTTAAGACTATCTTTTGGATCATGGCTATAATAGTCCAAAACAGCTTTCAATTCATCGGCATTATCTCCTGCCATAGACAAAGCCCTATTAAGATCAGATTCTTTACATCCAATAAAACAGAACAATATCAATAAAGTAATAAAGAATTTTTTCATGGGATAAATAATATTCCGATTTGTTTTTCAAAATTAATACTATACGGAAATTAACAATAATCCAAATTCACCAAAAAACAACAATTTTGTATCATATATCAAGATAAATACATTTAATTACAATAATTACATAGAATCAAGCAAATAAAACTGACAAATTTTCAATTTTATACTCAAAATATTTAAATACCACTTCCTAAATCATTAAAAAGTGGTAAACTTTAGAAAGGACACATCTATATCTTCAAGAACAATAATTCTATTGGATTGCTTTGACATAAGATTTCCCGGAAGCACTAACATCTAATGTAGAAGGTGTTCCCCAATAATTGAGTTTAGAAACACCGGACATATCGGCTTTCAATACTTGAGATACCCTCACCTTACAATCAGAAACACCAGACATTCTACAATTTAGATTCTCAGTTTCTAATTTTCCTAAAAAACCTTTACTTACGCCTAACATTTCAAGAGATAAATCAACTGTTTTTCCATCTATTTTGGCTTCGGAAACTCCACTCAAACTCAAGGAAAGCTTTTTCGCTTCTAAAGACGTAATATCGACTTTAGAAACTCCACTGATATTCAGATCGATATCATGAACAAAAAGTTTTTCGAAATTAGACCTCGATACACCTGAGGCATTCAATTCAAATTTATCCCGATCGATGATTTCTCCGATAGAGGCCTGACATAAGCTACCGATATCCATTTTCTGCAATGACACGGGTATCTGTATTAATACTTTTACATCATCAGTAAACTCATAATTTTTCTCTGTATTAATCTTTAAGGTTTTATTTTTCATCTCAATGTTAAGTAATGATACCAAGTTTTCATGTCCTGAAACCTTCACATTATAGGTTTCCCCCTCCAAAACTTTTACTTTTATCGGAGCAAATAAAGACAGTTTGTCAAAACCGGAATGAGTCATCTCTTTCTCCACAATCTGCCCTCTCCCCGAAACCTTTTCATAATTAGATTTTTCCACAATTTTATCTTTTCCTCCTTTACAAATTACTATACATGATTGGCAGACCAAAAGCAGAAGGAAAAAGAATCCCAATTTTTTCATTTGTATTTCATTTAAAAGTTAATAATAATGTTATGATAAAGATAAACTATCGGAGACTATTTTAATATAATTTTTGGGTCAAAAAATAACAATTTTACACCGATAATATGTTTTTTAATAAACATAACCCAATAAAATTTTCTCGGGAGTCCGAGAACTTGTCTAAATTTTCCAATTAAAAAAACGTCTTTGCATTTCTTTTCAAACTGTTTTCAATCGTCAGATAGTTCTTGATCATTTTCATAAAAGTAGAAAAAACATCCTTGAAAGAAACTCTCAAAACTGACCGAGCAAAATTTAAATAAGCTAAGCTCTAAAAATGAGAATGTATATTTTAATATGCTCATAAATCATAAATAATTGTTTATAAATAGCCTCTTTCATCCATAAGATACAAAACAATGTTAAACAACATATTTTTTGTAGACAAAGCATGTTGTATAACACAAAAATACATTATATTTGCATTGTGTTTTTCATGGTATTAGATTTAAGGTTAACGAAGATTGGTTGTCGAGATGACAACCTTTTCTTTTTTTAATAGCCTCCTCTCTCTAAAATATTCGAACAGCCAAAATTTTACTAATTCTCAAATAGAGAAAAACCTCCTTCTTTTATCAAAGCATGAATACTCAAGAAACATTTATACAAAATCCGGTAAGCTTCAAAGGCCGGAGATAAGCTTTCGCAAGCTCTTACAGTAACCCTATTCCGGCTCAATAATCCTCACCACAACACTCTTTATCTAAAACAACACAAAATTCCAATTATCTTCTAACTCAGAAATATATTCATATTATCTATATCAATATATATAATATCAGTTTGATTTATAAAACATAACTTCTTACATTTGTACTAAACAATTAAATAAACCTCTAAAATAAAATGATATGAAAACTTTAGATTATATTCAATTAGACAAACAAAAAGTAGAAAATATAGTAAACGGATTGCAACAATTACTGGCAGATTTTCAAGTTTATTATACAAACCTAAGAGGTCTTCACTGGAATATTAAGGGACATTCTTTCTTTGTTTTACATAGTAAATTTGAAGATATGTATAACAGTGCCGCCGAAACAATTGATGAAATTGCCGAAAGAATATTGATGCTCGGCGGGATACCTCAACATCAATTCAGTAATTATCTACAAACTGCAAACATTAAAGAATCCGGTTATATAGATAGTGCTGATAAAGCTCTAAACAATATTGGGGAAACACTTAAAGTCCTCATTGCTGAAGAACGAAAACTTTTATCATTAGCATCCGAAACAAAAGATGAAGTAACAGTTTCCATGATGAGCGACTTACTCAAAGATCAAGAGAAAATGATATGGATGTTAAATGCTTACGCTTCGTAAAAGCCCATCTATTTTTTAGATAACCAAATCTGCAGAAAAAACGAATGTTTTTTCTGCAGATTTGGTTTAATAGAAGAATATAGATTAATCAGTGTAAACAAAATCAATAAAACCCAAAATAGAAAATTCAAATAGCTCGATTTTATTAAATAATGTTTATATGCAACATTTTATGCTCAAAAAGTATGTTTAATAACAGATTATGCATTATATTTGCATTGTGTTTTTCATGGTATTAGATTTAAGGTTAATGAAGATTGGTTGTCGTGAGACAACCTTTTTTATGTGTATATATTACATCTTATCTACGAAGTAATCGAACAATAAGTTCATAATCCTATTATCTAAGAGCTGCCTAAATTTTCCAATAAGAAAAATTATCAGGTATCTTTCAGTTTTTTTTCGATTTTTTTCCGTTTCCACTTGTCAGATAGCCCGCTATTCTCCTCGTAAAAACGAAAAATATCCTCAAAAGAAACTCTCAAATCTAACTCGTACAAAATTCAGACTGACTATTGACGTGATTTGTTTATATTTCTCTTTTTCTTAAAAAAGTATATACAAATACATGAATATCCTTATATTTGTAAAATATATTTACAACAAAATTCATAAGGATGACTAAAGAGAAAATGAAAGTTGTAAGGATGCTGACTATATGTTGCATTCTTACGTTTCTTTGTTCAGAACTACATGCCCAGTTCAAAACAAAAGAAGCACCGATTATGACAAAATGGGCAAAAGACGTGAATTCCGAGAAACCTCATCCGGAATATCCCCGTCCACAAATGACTCGCAACGAATGGATGAATCTCAACGGAGTATGGGAGTTTCAACGTTCCGCCGATTTAAACGAAAAGCCACCTTTCGGGAGAAAACTCACAGAAAACATTTTAGTACCCTTTCCCGTCGAGAGTGCCCTTTCCGGAATCATGGAACAACTGGACAAATTCTGGTACAGACGTACATTTGAAATTCCGTCCAAATGGAAAGGGAAAAAAATTCTAATCCATTTCGGAGCGGTCGATTATGAGGCAGAAGTATTTATCAACGGGAAGAAAATAGGGCTGCATAAAGGAGGATATCTGCCTTTCAGTTTTGACATAACAAATGCCGTAACAAACGGAAAAAATGAGCTCATAGTCCGTGTTTATGACCCGACAGATAAGGGAGGGCAACCACGAGGAAAACAAGACAGTATTCAAAAAGGCATCATGTACACACCGACAAGCGGAATATGGCAAACAGTATGGCTTGAACCGGTCTCCAAAACTTATATCAAAGATCTCAAAATCGTCCCCGATATAGATAAAAAAGAGGTCGAAGTTACTGTCTTGTCAAATACAAAAAATGCCAAAGTGCTCATCGAGCTCGCATCCGGAAAATTTCAAGGAAAAACCAATAGTCCTATAAAGATCAAAATTTCGAATCCAAAACTTTGGTCTCCTCAAAATCCTTACCTATATGATATTAATGTATCGATATTGGGAAATGACGGCAAACCGACGGATAAGGTCAATAGCTATTTCGGTATGCGAAAAATCTCCGTAGGAGAAATAAACGGGGTAAAGCGTCTATTCGTAAATAATGAGCCTGTTTTTATGAACGGTCCCCTCGATCAAGGATTCTGGCCCGATGGAATTTATACCGCACCCACAGACGAAGCTCTTCGCTTCGACATAGAAGAAACGATTAAAATGGGGTTCAATTTTACTCGCAAACACATAAAAGTAGAACCTGCTCGCTGGTATTACTGGTGCGACAAACTCGGACTTATGGTATGGCAAGATGCCCCCTCTTGCAATTCATATAGAGGCAGCCACAAAGATGAGCCCACTCCAGAAATCGATAAAAAGGCTTTTGAAACCGAACTTACAGGAATGGTAGATTTTCTTAAAAATTCTCCGTCTGTTATTATGTGGGTAATATTTAACGAAGGACAAGGGCAATTCGATACCGAACGTCTTGTGCAGGTCGTCAAAAAACAAGATCCCACCCGATTGATCAATGACGCAAGCGGAGGAAAATGGTCTTTTTCAGGAGACATATTGGATACGCATAGTTACCCTGCTCCTTCTTACCCCAAACCTAAAGTCGAGGATCAAGAAAAAGCTAAAGGGAAAGTGCTCGTTTGCGGTGAATTCGGTGGTATAGGGATGAAAGTTCCGGGACACATGTGGTTCGAAGGTAAAGGCAGCGGATATGCTAACGTAGATACATCAGAAGATCTTCTCTTCAAATACGCCGAACTTTATAATATGATTATCAAAATGCGAGAAGAAAACGGTCTCGCTGCCGTAGTTTATACAGAACTTACCGATATAATGACCGAAATCAACGGATTGTTCACGTATGACAGAATTGCTAAAGTCGATGCTTCTAAAATTGCAAAAATAAATACATTCCAATTTAAAATGCCGAATTTTAAAGAAATAGTCCCGACATCGGAAAAAGAAGCCCAAATCTGGAAATATAAATACGGTCCGAGAAAAGGAGCTTGGAACAAAGAGAATTTCGATGATTCAGATTGGGAAGAAGGCCTGGGAGCATTTGGAAATGCCGCCGGTAAAAAGGGAAATACCCCTTGGCCTGTCGCAGACGGCAAAATAAAAGATAATAAGGGCAGAACCATTACGGAAATCTGCATACGTCGCAAATTTACCATGCCTAAACTTTCTCAAGACGAAATATCCCGCCTTATGCTCAAGGTTATGCATGACGAAAATTTTGATGTATTTATCAACGGTGTTCTTGCTTGTAATGCCGGAAGAGCAAATAACGACTATGAATATTTTCCAATAAAGCCAGAGGCTTTAAAAGCTTTGAGAATCGGTAAAGAGAATCTTATTACCGCATATTGTAAAGATACCGGAGGCGGACGTTTTATCGACGTAGGCATATCTTTGCGAGATAAGATGGAATAGTAACAAATGACAAAAAACAGGATACGCTAATTGTTAGCGTATCCTGTTTTTACAGCAACAATCAAAACTATAAATATGGAATTATAGTTATATAAATCCCTGTAATAATAGCTGACGTTATTACACCTGAAATATTTGCGCCCAAC
This sequence comes from uncultured Coprobacter sp., assembly GCF_947855755.1. Classification (NCBI taxonomy): domain Bacteria; kingdom Pseudomonadati; phylum Bacteroidota; class Bacteroidia; order Bacteroidales; family Barnesiellaceae; genus Coprobacter; species uncultured Coprobacter sp. The sequence continues at coordinate 226,102 of NZ_CANUAR010000003.1, read as the reverse complement.
GCATCTCCTAAAACAAAAGAATCGGGATTTTCTTTACTGACTATTTTTTGTGCGACTTTCGCCGTAGTAGGGACACAGCTTACAGCTGCAATTCCTATCACCGGATTATAATTCCCCCTCTTTATAAAGTACATTATATACCCTCCCAAAATACCACCGATACCAGACAACAACAAAGCCGTAATTCCCAAAACCAATAACTTTAATATTTTAGGGTCAAGTAATAATTTTGCATCACATAAAACTCCCAACAATAAACCGAGCATGAAAGTAGAACCATACAACAAAGGACCACTGACAAAATCATAGATGTGTTTCATTCCCGACTCACGTACAGCAACCCCTAAAAACAAAGAAAAGAAAAGAGGGGAAGCTACTGGGAACAAGAAACATAAAACAGCACATAATATCGCAGCGAATGCAAGTTTTACCTTAGCATCATAATTTTTAGGAGCTTTTTTAGTTGTCATTTTAATAGCACGTAACCGCTTGGGTATCATCAATTTTACAAGATAAGGATACCCACCATAAGTCAACCCTAAATACAAATAAGCGACTACCGTTATAGGAACAAAAAGATGTTTTGCCAACATTAAAGAGGTAAACAAAACCATAGGTCCGTCAGCACCACCGACCATCGCAACAGAAGCGCTTTCTTTAAAAGACAGCCCGAAAGCAGATGCAATGGGCAATGTCAAAAATGTTCCAAGTTCTGCACACAAAGCCAGAAATAAACTGGTAAATGGTTTCTGAAGTAAAAAACTAACATCCAACAAAGTTCCTATACCCATAAAAACAAAACATGCAATCAATCCATTACTGAACGTAAGGGTATATACCGGTTGCAGAAAATCTATTTGCATTGTATTCATCAAATCATCCGTATCCGAAAGCATCGGATCAAGAAATAAATTACCCAAAACCCCGTCGGGCATAAATAGCGTACCACAATTAATCGCAATCATCCCCAATCCCATCGGTATCATCACCATGGGTTCGAGAACACCTTTCCAACCCAAATAGACAAGTAAAAAACCGAGAAATATCAAAAATAATCGTGCCGCAGCCAGTATCCATCCTCCGGCTGCCATTGTTCCAAATCCTTGAAACAAAGTAAAAAAATCAATATTTTCCATAAGTATTTATTATCTGTTATCCTTCTTAGATGAGTCATTTTTTTTATTCAAACTACTTTCTTGTTCTTCCTTATATTGTTCATGTTTTTTAAAATACATCAACTGCGTATCTTCAGGATAATAATAATCTAACAAATCCATTTTAGAAGCACCATGACTGACTCCATGATAATATCCCGCTTTACGCACATCAGCAGGGTCTTCATTTATTCCCCGACTAAATTCTTCTCGCCTATCCCCATAAAATTTATAATTTTTCAAGGCTTCCTGTTCTACAAGCCGCGCAACTTTCTGATGCAATTTCCGTAATCTTCTCAAACGAATTATCACATCTTGATGAGAAGTATAAAAATCCATAGAATCTGCCCAAACGGCAATAAACTTTATCACTCCTGCAACAAAAAAACCTATTACAAAAGTAAGTGCTGCCATTTCCAACGTAGATAATAACAAATGTATCATAGCATATTAATAATTTAAAGTAAAGATATTACTATTCAGTGTATTATAAAGATAAAAGTTAATTTCAAGGATAATCTTCACGTGCAGCAAATCCATAAGTCAATCTGCAAATGCACAATCTACTGCAACTAAAAAGATCAGCTTCAAAAATATATTAAGAGCTTACCTAAATTTCGCACGGAATTTTTTTTGAGAGATGTTTTCGAGGATGTCTTTTGTTCCGACAAGAAACGTAGCAGGCTACATGACGTGTAGGGACAGAAAACAGACCAAAAGAAAATACAAAGAAGAGCTGACAGATTTTCTTTATTGAAAAATTTAAGTAAGTTCCTATAATAGATAAGAAACAGCTAAATCTGTATTTGCCTTAATGCATATACAAAAAAACGATATGAGGACTTAAACAAAATAAAATTAGAAAAGTCTGCAATCGATTTTTTATTATTAAATCCAGCATTTCTTGTAAGTAAGCGAAAATACTTAGGAGAAATAAATTTGATAACAGTGGGATTTTCTATCTTTCTGGAATAAGAGTACACGGGGAAAAATACTCCGCATATACCGGTATCTAATAACACGAAATGACTTTCAATATCAGCACGTCTATTCGAGTGAGATAGAGAATCATCGAGAAAAGACATGTTCGCAGCAGTACCTTGCTGCAAGACAGACACATCGGACATAAATCTGACTAAATGCTCCTCCGGATTATTATTTGACAACAATAAAAGAGTAACACAAAACAATATGCTTATCAGGTATTTTATCATAGTTACTACAAACTTAATAATAATATTTACATGATCAACAGTATCACATTTTTTATTTCGACAATAATACGATTTTATAGAATCATACTATAACAATAAAAAAAACCGATCGCATTTTGCTATTTGCAAAACGACCGGTTTTTAAAGAAATAAACCAACAAATAGATAAGATCTATTTCAACAGCAATTCTTCTATTTTATTTTTCAATTCATGTTTCGGAATCACTCCTGAAGTCATATACGGATCTCCTTTCAAAGGTGAGAACAATAAAGTCGGAACAGTACGAATACCAAAAATTTCAGACAATCTTTCTTCCTTATCTACATCTATTTTATAAATATATACCCGATCCTTATATTCCTCAGATAATTCTTCAAGAACAGGACTCAATGCCTTGCACGGACCACACCATGTAGCAAAAAAATCTATTAACGCAGGTTTACCTCCCTTATATTCCCATTGCGAGAAAATAGTTTCAAGATTTACTACCTTTTCTGAGAAATCTTTCTCACTCAAATGAATTACCGGCATAATTATACCTTTCTTTAAAATTACTTACCTAACTTACTTTCAACACTCTCTTTAGAAAGTTTTTTTGTACAGAAAAACCAATCATAACAATGAAGGTTCTCATCTTGGCTCTCCATCCGTTCTTTCGCAACGCCACACGATCCTGCAGTAGGAACAATAACATCATCTCCCGGACGCCAGTCTGCAGGAAGAGCGACGCCAAAATTATCTGCAGTCTGTAAACCAATAAGAACTCTCTTTATCTCATCGAAATTGCGTCCTAATGACAACGGATAATACATAATCGTACGAATAGTTCCTTGAGGATCGATAAAAAATACTGCACGGACAGCAGAAGTAGAGCTTTCACCGGGCTGAATCATTCCATAAAGTTTAGCCACATTCATCGTTATATCTTCGATAAGCGGAAACTTAATTTCAATATTTTTCATTCCCTTATAATCGATTTTATCCTTGATAGTACGAAGCCATGCGATATGGCTATATAAACCGTCAACAGAAAGTCCGACTAACTGACAATTTAAATCTTCAAATTCTTTTGACATTTTACCGAATGTCATAAATTCTGAAGTACACACCGGCGTAAAATCTGCCGGATGACTAAACAATATAATCCATTTTCCGGCATAATCCGACGGAAAATTAATTTTACCCTGAGTAGTTACAGCCTCAAAAGAGGGAGCTTTTTCACCGATTCTCGGCATTACGTTCACTTGATTTTCCATAATTATATCTATTTTTAAAATGAATATTTCTTTTATGTATGACAAAGATATGGTACGAATACACATAAATCAAACAGATATTATCTATCTTTGTATTTATAAAATCTATTAAAATATGACAATACAACAGATGGAGTATATTGTGGCGGTAAACAGATACCGACATTTTGTAAAGGCTTCTGAAGAATGCGGAGTTACACAACCCACTTTAAGTACAATGATACAAAAACTCGAGGAGGAGTTGAACGTAAAAATATTCGACCGCAACAAACATCCGATAGAACCTACAGAAACCGGAGAGCGAATCATCCGCCAAGCAGAAATCGCATTACACGAAATTCACAGAATAGAAGAGATGATTCACAACGAGACAAAAACCCTTTCTGGTAATATCAGAATCGGGATCATACCCACGATTGCTCCCTATCTAGTTCCTCAATTCATATCTATATTTAAAAAAGATTACCCGGATGTCGCTCTCTCCATTTCAGAAATGAAAACCGATAACATCATCTACAACCTCAAAAATTCATTATTGGATATGGCAATCGTTTCAACTCCTATCGACCAGAACGGTCTTTTGGAGATACCCATATACTATGAAAAATTCGTTGCATACTTCTCTCCCGATGAACCTCGCAAAAATACCGGTCTAAGCGCAACAGACATGCCGATGGAACACCTATGGGTACTTCAGGAAGGGCATTGTTTTAGGAAACAAATATTCAATTTTTGCGGTAAATCGTCAACTCACAATACAACCTACGAAGCCGGAAGTATAGAAACTTTAATCAGAATAGTTGATAGTAATGGCGGCTATACCGTTATTCCCGAACTTCATTTGCCTTTATTATCAGAAGCTCAAAAAGCGAATATCAAAGACATTACATCTCCACCTGCCATTCGTGAAATATCGATAATTATCCGTAACGACTATATCAAAGAACGAATCATCAATGCTGTAGCCGATACGATAAAAAAAATCATCCCGGAACACATGCTCGATGACCATTTAAAGAAATTCTCGATCAAACTATAATAAACCTCCATTTCTTCTGAAAGCATAAAAAGTATCTCGGCATATATTAAAATGCCGACATATATTAGAAATAGAGACTCCCTGCTGAAGCATTTCCCGTATCTGTTTTTTATGCTCCAAAAGAGATCTTTGTTTGTAATTATCTCCTTTTTTTCTTCCCAGCTGTACCCCTGCCGCTTTCCGAACAGCAAGAGCCTCACGTGTGCGCTGGGAAATAAGTTTATGCTCAATCTGTGCTGCCAATCCAAAAGCAAATGCCATTACCTGACTACTGATACTATCGTCAAACTCAAAACCATCTTTCGTACTATACAATAAAACCCCGGTATCCAAAAAATAGCCCAATATAGACATCACTTCATGAAGAGTTCTGCTTAATCGAGAAATTTCAGTAATGATAATAATATCACCCTTTTTCACCTTCCTCTTCAGTTTTCCTAAAGCCCTGAATTTCTCATTCTTTTTACCACTAACCACTTCTTTTATCCATACATCTATAACCAAGCCTTTGCGAGATGCAAATTTCTCGATTTCTTTCATCTGATTTTCCAAATGTTGCTTGCCAGTACTTACTCGCAGATATGCAAATACCATACTCATAAATAATTTGAGATTATAATAAAAACAACGCAACATATCTATAGTTCTATTTATAAGCCTCAGTATTCATAAAGAACCGGCTCAACTAAAAAATGTCGGTTAAGACGTTCGTCTTAATCGACATTTCACGCATAAAGGTAAAAATTTATCATAAAACAAGAAAACGTTTCTTTAAAATAATTATTATCAGTGAGTTGTAAGAATTATATAATTTACCAAGTAAAATATAATTATTTAAATAACAAGACATTATGAATACAAATTTAACGAACGATTAAATCGACACTTATAATTTTACACAAATAAAATTAAACCAAATCTTTAAAATAAGTCAAATTGTAATGAAGTAAAAAAGAAGTTCATACGATGGATATAAAAAAATGGCTATTCAGAACAAATGAAGAGGGATATATTAACCGAGAAAATGAAAAACTCGAAAATATACTGATGATCATTTTCTTTGCCGTTGTACTGATAATCTTTATTATCTTAATAATCTATTCTTTTTCTCAGCCATCTCAAGAAACAGACATAATACTCCCGATATAAGAGATAATAATCTCCGGCAACTATAACACACACCTAAGCTAATATCACGATGGGAATCGGGATATTTAAACATAGACTTTTAATTTTCTACTTTAAAGCCGGAGATTATTTAATATCAATCTAACTCTATACCATACACTTTTTCAAAACCATGATAATTAGGCAGAAAAAAACCGTATTTTCAAAAAAACAGAATAAAAAAAACAGAAATTCATGTCGGATAAAAATTTATTTATATATTAGCCATCAAAACACTCATAAATCTAATGCACATGAATAAGGAAAAATACATTATCGAGTACAGTCTGAACAATGTATCCCCTTCTGTTCTATGGACATATGTAGGTACTGTCAACGGACTGGCAGATTGGTTTGCAGATACTGTTACTGCAGACGGAAAAGAATATACGTTCTTTTGGAATAAAATGCCTCAAACTGCTCATCAGATCGGATATCGTTCTGGAGTATTTATCCGATTTCGTTGGGATGAAGAAGATGTCGATACGAAATCATATTTTGAATTCCGCATCAATGTAATAGAATTGACAGGGGATGTTATTCTCGAAATTACCGATTATGCCTATCCTGATGAAAAAAGGGATAGTATCGATTTGTGGAACAGACAAATATCTTCTCTCAGACAACGGCTGGGAGCATAAAAAGATTTAAATTATACAGAATATCTGTGTCATGTGCTCTCCAGATATTCTGTATAATATACGTAACTTAATTAAAAGTATCTTTCTGCATTTTATTCACAAGTGCTTTTTCGAAGTATTTACAATAAATGGTTTTTATGAATGCTTAATATCCTAAATTCGTTTTTTTGCACTACTTTTGCGACACAAAGTTAAAAGTATGTTTCGTATCAAAAGATTATATCTCTTTATCTTACAAACATTCTTGCCCTTGTTTCTAATGACATTCTTCATTTGCTTGTTCATTATTCTTATGCAATTTTTATGGAGATATGTCGATGAACTGGTCGGGAAAGGAATAGAGATGTCTGTACTTGCCGAATTATTCTTTTATGCAGCAGTGTCTATGGTACCGATGTCGCTTCCGTTAGCATTATTGCTGGCATCTTTAATGACTTTCGGAAATTTAGGTGAACGACTCGAATTGTTGGCAATAAAAGCAGCCGGAGTATCGCTTCTGCATGTCATGCGTCCTTTAGTCATAGTAGTTGCCCTGATAGCTGTCGGAGCTTTCTTTTTTCAAAATGACATACTTCCGAAAGCTCAGGTAAAAATGTACACTCTACTCTACTCGATACGGCAAAAGTCTCCTGAATTGGACATCCCCGAAGGAGTTTTTTACGATCAGATCAACGGATATAACCTTTATGTCAAAGAAAAAGACAGAAAAACCGGGATGATGAGAGATCTGATGATCTATGATTTATCAGGCGGTTTCGATAACGCAATGGTCATTCTGGCCGATTCAGGAAAACTCAAATTGACCGAAGACAAACAATACTTATTCCTTACTTTATACAGCGGCGAATCTTTTGAAAATCTGAAAAGTCAAAGAACAGCTGTAAATAGCGTTCCTTATCGGCGTGAAACTTTTTCGACAAAAGAAATCTTAATACCATTTGATGCCGGATTTAACCGTATGGATGACGGAGTAATGCAAAATCAATACATCGGTAAAGACATGCACGAACTGCGAACTTCTATCGACTCCATGACCTTAAGAATGGATAGTATCGGCAACAGTTTCGGAAAAGAACTTACGAACTCCGGATATTTCACGTTGTATAACAATGAACGACGAGACAGTACTTATAAAGAACGATCTGCAACTGCAACCATAAATATAGACAGCATATACGCATCGGCATCTTTACAACAAAGAGAATCTATGCTGAACCGTGCTGTTTCAAGAGCCGAAACCGTACGTCAAGACTACGAATATAAAAGTATGCTTTCTGACGGAGACCAACGGATCATTCGTCGTCATGAAATGGAAATGCACAAAAAATTCACTCTTTCTTTTGCATGCCTGATTTTTTTCTTTATCGGAGCTCCCTTAGGTGCAATCATCCGGAAAGGCGGGTTGGGAACTCCAGTTGTCGTATCGGTATTATTATTTATATTTTACTACATCATAGACAACTCCGGATATAAAATGGCGAGAGATGGCCGTTGGGAAGTATGGGAAGGTATGTGGTTAAGTTCTGCAGTATTACTGCCGTTAGGTATCTTCCTCACCTATAAAGCCGTCAACGATGCAGATGTTTTCAATAAAGACCTTTATATGAACTTCATTTATAAACTGATCGGTAAAAAAGAAACTCGCCATATTACCATGAAAGAAGTAATAATAGATGAAGTCGATGTAAATGAAGCAGAAAAACGAGTAGAACAAATAGGTATTCTCTGTGACCGGATGCAAAAAAATACCGGTAAGAAACGACAATCTTACTATCAGTACTGGACGCAAGGTTACGATAAACATTTACTTCGTTCTCTAAAAACAGAAGTTGACAATTGGGTAGAATATGCTCAGAATACTCGATCTCAAATATTAATAAGTAAACTGATAAATTATCCTGTTCTCCGCATGCTGCTACTATACCAGCCATGTCGAATACGATGGATAGGAATTGTCATGACCGTTTTATTTCCCATATCCATACCTATATATTTGGTCGGTTGCTGGGAACAACACCGATTAAGGCAAGAATTACAAACTATACAAAAAACAAATCAAGAAGTTCTTGCTATTATACGAGAAACTGAGCAAAAATCCGAAACTCAATAATTTAAGAATTTCCTTTTTTCGAATTTACCCATTCCGGTGTCTGTTCATCCGGAATACTAAATACAAAGATTATGAATGAAATAAAACTGAATACGATAGAAGAAGCGATAGAAGATTTTCGGGAGGGAAAATTTATTATCGTTGTCGATGATGAAGACCGGGAAAATGAAGGAGATTTCATTATTGCAGCAGAAAAAATAACTCCGGAAAAGGTTAATTTCATGCTCACCCATGGACGTGGAGTATTATGTGCCCCGATAACGGAAGAGCGGTGTGAAGAGTTAGATCTGAACATGCAGGTTGCAAACAATACATCGATACATGAAACCCCTTTTACCATAACGGTGGATAAATTAGGAGGCGGATGCACAACAGGCGTTTCTATGTTCGACCGGGCTGAAACAATCCGTGCATTAGCCGATCCGAAAACAAAGCCGTCAGATTTAGGACGTCCGGGACACGTAAACCCTCTTCGTGCCCGCTCCAGAGGAGTATTGCGCAGATCCGGACATACTGAAGCTGCCGTAGATTTAGCTCGTTTGGCAGGTTTGTACCCGGCAGGGGCATTGATAGAGATCATTAATGAAGACGGAACAATGGCTCGTCTCCCTCAATTGATGGAGGTCTCCCGAAAATTCGGTATCAAGATCATCTGTATCAAAGACCTCATCGCTTATCGCTTAAAGGAAGAATCGATTGTCGAAAAAGGTGTAGAGGTAAATATGCCTACGGCATACGGACATTTCAGATTAATTCCATTCAGACAAGTTTCCAACGGACTCGAACACATCGCCCTTATAAAAGGCGAATGGAAACCGGACGAACCGATATTGGTACGAGTTCATTCGTCCTGCATGACGGGAGATATATTCGGTTCGAAACGGTGCGAATGTGGAGAACAATTGCACAAAGCGATGAAAATGATCGAAAAAGAAGGAAAAGGCGTCATCGTATATATGAATCAAGAAGGCAGAGGTATAGGCCTTATGAATAAAATGAAAGCTTATAAATTACAAGAAGAAGGTTTAGATACGGTAGATGCTAATCTTCATCTCGGATTCAAAGCCGATGAACGAGATTATGGCGTAGGGGCTAATATACTCCGCGAATTAGGAGTCCGTAAAATGAAATTAATGACCAACAATCCTGTAAAACGCATCGGATTAAAAGGTTATGGACTGGAGATCGTGGAAAATGTACCGATCGAAGTAGAACCGAACCCGTATAATATGTTCTATATGAAAACAAAAAAAGAACGTATGGGACACGACCTGCATAAAATAGAATAAAGTTGCTAAAGAATCACATATCAACGGCGGCATCTATTTTTTATAGATACCGCCGTTGATATTTCTTTACCGGAAAATTTAAACAGATACTACAATTTCCCTCTTTATTATTTTGAGAGATCAAAGATCTTTTTTTATTTTGTTAAACATTCCGATATAAAACATACTTTCCTATGAATAAAGTTTTTCGGTTCAAACCTCAAAAGAGAGTCAGCTTACTCAATCCCGAGCGAAAAACAAAAGGACAATTGACCTTGTTCTTCGGAATGTGTATGGGTATAGGCAAAACCCACTTAATGCTACAAGAAGGAATCCAATTGATAAATGACGGCTTCGATGTTGTCTTAGCAAATTATAACTCGCACGGAAATGAGGAAATAGAACGATTAGCTGCACAGATAGAACAAATCCCATCGAAAAAGAATGGAGAAATAAATCTCGATTATATAATCAAACGCGATCCTCAAATCGTTTTGATAGATGAAATGGCTCATCAAAATCCCGATGGCAGCCGACACAAACATCGACATCAAGATATTGAAGAACTGCTTGACGACGGAATACACGTATATACAACTCTAAGCGTGTTACAATTGGAAAGCAAGGCTTACTCTGTTCAAGAAAATACCGAGTATTACACTACATACACCGTTCCGGATATTTTATTCGAACTGGCAGAAAAGGTTCATTATATAGACGCATCTCCTCAAGAAATAGCAAAACGATTTCTCGACAAAAGTATTTATCTCGACCAACATTTAGGAGAACATTATCGAAAAGCATTTTTTTCGATCAAGAACCTTCATTTATTACAACGCCTTTGCAAACAAATGATGGCATTCCGCCGGAATGAAAAACAACGCCAGTATCTTTATGAGCACCATATGCAGGAAGACACTATTACCGGAGTAAAATTATTGATCTCCATTAATGAAAGTCCACATATGGAAAGCTTTATCCGAAGATCTAAAAACCTATCCTATACCTTAGGTGTTCCTCTCTATGCCGTATATTTTGACTCTACCGGAAGATTGTCAAATAAAGAGCAGGAACAACTCAACAAAAATATCAGCATGGCCTATCGGTTAGGAGTATTTGTTATCCGATCAACAGGAGAAAGCTGGGTATCGAGCATGCTGGATGTAATTCGTATCGAAAAAATAACACATTTAATTTTCGAGAGACTTCCGAATGAAAAATATATAAAGCGAATTTTCAGACGAAGCGAACTGGATCGTCTTATCTCTAAATGTAAAAATCTCGACATCTATATTCTTTCGAATGAAAGTATCCTCGAACGAAAAAAGAAATTTTTCAGAATCAATACATCCGGTTTCAAAACTTCTGTCGGTAATTATATTAAATCGGCAGCAATAACATTGTCTGCAGTCGCGATGTTAAGTCCATTCGTGGGAATGGTAAGCGAAGTGTCCTCTGGGTACATATTTCTTATCATTCTCGCATTACAATCTATCTATTTTTCGACCGGACCGATTCTCTTATCTGCTTTACTTAGTGCGAGCATATACGACATATTTTTTACGATTCCTTACGGTACTCCGTCCCTTTCTTCTCCCGACGACTGGTTACAATTTTTTATGTTTCTCGCAATTCCGTTTATCAATATTATGCTGGCCACCCGATTAAGAAAACAAGAACAACAAAGCCGCAAAAGAGAACAGATATCAAATGCCATGTTCAACTTTTCGAAACATCTCAGTACTGCCAGCGGAATTAATTCTATTCTCGAAATATCAGCAAAAGCAATCAACGACAGTTTTAAACTGAAATGCGCATTTATTCTAAAAAACAACAAAGGAGGGTTAAGCAATTCCACCTCACCTCATAGTAATTTCTCGCTTACCAGTAACGAATTTAAAGTAGCACAATGGGTATTCGACAAACGTAAACAGGCCGGTAAATCAACAGAAAATTATATGTATGAAGAACATACATTTTATCCGCTTAACAGCCTTAAAATGAGAATGGGTGTCGTCGTTCTCGAATTTAAAAAATTATTCGATGCCGAAGAAGAACTCTTGTGGCTTACGTTGAAAAGGCAAATCTCAAATGCACTTGAACGGGAATATTTGAACGATATGGCCAGACAAGCCTCTGTATTAAGCGAATCAGACCGATTGTATAAAACTCTTTTCAACTCTATATCTCATGAATTACGTATTCCGGTAACCTCGATTCTTTCTGCCTCTGAAACTTTGAAAGAGATAGAACAAGGTATCAGCAAGGATATAGGAGAAGAAATTTATATGGCTGCCCAAAGACTGCACCGGCTTATCGAGAATCTACTCAGTATGTCGAGATTAGATTCCGGCAGGCTTTCTCCTCGTTTCGACTGGTACGATGTGCATGATCTTGTAAATTCGGTAACCGGGTTACTCAAAAACGAACTAAAAGAATATGATCTTTCTATAAATATTCCGGACGATATGCCTTTGGTACGCATCGATTTCGGACTCATCGAACAGGTGATGTACAATTTATTATACAATATCACAGTATATGTCCCGTCCCATACATTGATCGAATTAGATTTCCAGCACGACGGAACAAATTTCTGCATATCTATTACCGACTACGGGAAAGGATTTGCAGACAAAGATTTACCCTACATCTTCAACAAATTCTACCGGGGTGAATCGGGAATTACAGGAGGATCGGGTCTCGGATTATCCATTGTCAAAGGATACATAGATATCCACAAAGGTCAGGTAGAAGCCAGTAATGTTATCGGAAAAGGAGCAAATATTTTTATCCGTATTCCCAGTATGTTACCTTTGATAGATAATTTTTGATTTTTACTAATACATATAATATGAACAATAACAGCATCCTGATTATTGACGACGAAGTACAGATACGACGCTTATTGAGCATTACTCTGGAAATGAGCAAATATAAAGTATTGGTCGCCTCTAATGCCAAAGAAGGATTAATGGCCGCCGCCATGCATTCTCCGACATTGATCATTCTCGATCTCGGGTTACCAGATGAAGATGGACAATCTGTTTTGCGAAAACTACGAGAGTGGTATAAAAATCCCATTATCATTTTATCTGCCCGCACGCATGAAGAAGAGATTGTAAAAGCCCTTGACTCCGGAGCGAATGATTATCTGACCAAACCGTTTCATAATGGCGAGCTATTAGCCCGCATCCGGTCGGCAATACGTTCTATTCGGGAAGAAAAAGACCAATCGGCAATTCTCTCATTCGGCGATTTAACCATAGATATGCTAAACCATTGCGTAAAAAAGAAAAACGAAATCATAAAATTGACAAGTACCGAATTTTCGATATTGTCTCTAATGGCACAAAATGCGGGGAAAGTCCTTACTCATCAATATTTGTTAAAAGAAGTATGGGGTGTAGCCTATCAGAGCCAACCCCAATATTTACGAGTATTTATAGCTCAATTAAGAAAAAAGATCGAAAACGATCCTTCTTTCCCGGCATTTATTCTTACCGAATCAGGAATAGGATATCGCTTCAGTGAACAGACAGAGAGATAAACAATCCCTTATAAACCTTTGTTTCCAATCACGGTCAGTAATAAACAATATATATACAGTTTTATCATGGAAGTTATCAGAATATATCCGGAAAACCCGAATCCAAAAGAAATAAACAAAGTGGTTAATGTCCTCAAAGAAGGAGGACTGATAGTATATCCGACAGACACTGTATATGCAATCGGATGTGACGCTCTTAATGTTCGTGCCGTTGAGCGAATATGCCGCCTAAAAGGTATTAATCCTCAAAAAGTCAATCTATCGATCATTTGTTATGATCTCAGCAATATCAGTCAATACGCTAAAGTAAACAACGAGCATTTCAAATTGATGAAAAAAAATCTACCGGGTCCGTTTACATTCATACTGCCTACTCACTCCAATCTTCCTAAGATTTACAAAAACCGTAAAACAGTGGGGATTCGTGTCCCTGACAATTCTATAATTCGGGAAATCGTACATCAGTTGGAAAATCCGGTACTAACAACTTCAGTACGTGATGAAGACGAGATTCTGGAATATACTACCGATCCCGAACTCATTGCAGAAAAATATGAAAATGACGTCGATATTGTCATCAATGGGGGATATGGGGGCATAGAGGCTTCTACTATTGTAGATTGTAGCGAAGACGATGCATTCATCGTCCGTGAAGGAAAAGGGAAATTGATTTGGTAACCCAATGATACTTAACCTTTAAATTCTGTTTAAAGTTTCCGATAAAATAATCCGGACAAACACTTAGAGCCTGTTTAAATTTTACTGGATCAGTTTTGAGAGTTTCTTTCGAGGATGTTTTTCTGATTTTACGAGGAGGATATCAGGCTATCTTCCTCGTAAAAAATCAGAAAAATATTTTCAAAAACAAAAGACTTCGATTGACATCGAAGCCCTTTGTATAAGAAGTTTTTCAGATCCGAAGCCGGAAGTCAATTCACTATTCTTCATAAGGTGTCTAAGAGTAAATAAAATAACATGCTTTGATGGATTCACATCCTAAAACAATTACTTTTCCAAAACCTCAGACCTGAAAAACTATATTATAATTATAATTTATGTGCATCTCTATGCTTATGTCGCTAATATGTTTTTTCAGAACATATCTTATTGTGCAAAAATAGTCATTTTATATGACGAAATAAAATTTAATACTAAATATTTTTTATATCAAAGATCAACACCCGTAGCTATTAATTTATTTTTCAATGGATTAGAATACATTTCAAGCATCCTTTCAAGAAGAAACGCCTCATCTTTCTGCGGTAAATCGATCTTATCTAACTGTGTCTGCATATAATCCATAAAACGACGTTTCTCTTCAGCGGAATAATTTTTTGAAAAACGATCTGTATGATACAACTCGTCATAAGCGACATAATTACCCGAATAAATCATGTAATTTGAATGAATTGCCTTATCAATAATACGGGTTATACAATGCAACACATCCGATTTTTCACAACAATCTTCCAATTTTTCTAATTCTCCGTTAATAACCGGCGATAGATGAAAATGAATATGTCCTTTATAACCGGATATCCCCGTTTCCATACTGAAAAGATCATCCTGAGGTTGTTTCTTGTAATCAGGATTATCCCGTTTCATCTGATACTCTTTTGCTTTTAAATAGTCACAAGGATCATATTCATAAGATATAGAAACCGGAACAATATTCAACCCCATAATATTCGTACGCATATCGCTTCCACCTCCGAGATTCAGCATTTTGATAACGCTTTCCTGCGTTTGGTCCTCAGAATTTTTAGAACGACCCTCACGTTGGGCAATCCATAAAGACTGGTGTTTTATCTTAATTGCGAAATTAATATAATTAGATAACCGACGAGAAACCTCAAGCATGCGTCGACGAGGGACATTACGGTTTACGATAACGCTTTTATTTACCCGTACCAAATCTGAAATCCACGGATACACCAATAAATTATCTCCGATCGCCACTTCACTGGTTTCAAATCCATGAGCATCGAGCATCATGTTCAGGAAAGAGGCATCTAAAACTATATCTCGATGATTTGACATATAGGTATAATTACCTGACGGAGACAAATTTTCAAGTCCACTCGCATCCACTCCTGAAGTAGAGCGTCTCGCCAAATCGATTAATACAGGAATAGCCAATCGTTTTTGAAATTCTCTTTTAGTAGTACATTCTTCCATTTGGCGACAGAATGCATCAACATCAGGAACAACAAATTTTAAAGCATGCCGAAACTTTTCTTCTTTTGTGAGCGACCTGATAATGTCAGGAATCTCCTCGTCATAAAAAGGACGTATCTCGTCAAAATCAAATAGTTGTCTCATAACTTTATCATTTTACAGATCATAACAGAGCTCTTCATAAGAATCGTTATCTACACGACATTTCGTTTTCAATAATCTCCGACAAAACACATTTCATCTCCATACCGGCAGCTTTTACCTGCTGAGGAATAAAACTGGTTTCGGTCATGCCCGGAGTCGTATTTACTTCTAACAAATAGGGTTCTTCACCTACGATAATATAATCGACACGGATAATACCTTTACAACCCAATATATCGTAAATAAGAGACGTACGTTCCTGTACCTTGGCTGTCATTTCCTCAGACAAACGGGCAGGAGTAATCTCTTCCGCTTTGCAAGCTGTATATTTGGCTTCATAATCAAAGAACTCATTTTTGCTTATGACTTCCGTAACAGGGAGTACAACATCCCGTTTCCGGGTTTTATAACAGCCGCAAGTGATTTCCGTTCCTGCCATAAAAGCTTCGATAATAACTTCTTTTCCTTCATCAAAAGCTTTCTTTATAGCCGGTTGTATTTCCCCTTCAATCTTTACTTTTGTAGCTCCGCAACTCGATCCGCCGACATTAGGCTTTATAAAACAAGGCAAGCCGACCTGCTCTACTACCTCCTGATCAGAAATCGACTGTCCGTTCCGCAATACGATAGAGTGTGCAATAGGAATTCCGAATGCTTGCAGATACCGATTACAAACAAACTTGTTGAATGTCATGGCCGAAACCAGAGTATCACAGGTTGAATAAGGCAAACCTATCATATCTAAATAACCTTGTATCCGCCCATCTTCGCCGGGAGTCCCATGTATCGTAATATAGACAAAATCAAAATGGCGAATCCGGTCTCCTTCGACAAAACTAAAATCATTTTTATCTATTTCAGAAGTTTCCCCACCAGGTAACTCAACGAACCATTCGTCACGGGTTAATTTTACAATATATATGTCGTAACGGTCCTTATCCATAAAAGAATAAAGCCCTTGCGCACTTCTTAACGAGACCGGAAACTCCGAAGAATATCCACCGGCTACAATAGCAATTCTACGCTTATCCATGTTTATAGCAATAAATATACTTAAAATATTTTATATAACGATCTTTATTCAATCAATTTCTCTATTCTGCATGTACGAACGCCATTTTTCGATCAACAAGCTCATATCCTCCGGTATTTCCGAATCAAAAAACATCTCTTTTCCCGTAACCGGATGCACAAAACCCAAAGTTTTAGCATGCAGAGCATGACGGGGACAAATATCAAAACAATTTTGAACGAACTGCTTATACTTGGCAAAAGTCGTTCCCTTAAGCACCTCATTCCCCCCATACCGTGCATCATTAAATAATGTATGACCGATATATTTCATATGTACCCGTATCTGGTGTGTTCGTCCGGTCTCCAGCCGACATTCTACAAGAGACACATATCCCAAACGCTCGAGAGTCGTATAATGAGTTACGGCATGCTTGCCATAATCGCCTTCAGGGAACACGGTCATTTGTAAACGATCTTTCAAACTACGGCCTATATTTCCTTCGATCCGGCCTTCGTTTTCCTCCATTCTTCCCCATACCAGTGCGACATACTTACGTTTTGTCGTTTTATTAAAAAATTGCAATCCTAAATTCGTTTTGGCTTCAGGCGTTTTGGCAATTACCAACAAACCTGAAGTATCTTTATCGATACGATGCACCAACCCTAAACGAGGATCAGAAACATCGAACAAAGGATCATTTCTGAAATAATATGCCAATGCATTGACTAATGTTCCCGAATAATTGCCATGTCCCGGATGCACGACAAGTCCTGCCGGCTTATTTACAACCAACACCTCTTTATCTTCATATACAATATTAAGGGGAATATTTTCAGGTATGATTTCCGATTCGTAACGAGGCCTGTCCATCACAACCGAAACGACATCCAACGGTTTTACTCGATAATTAGACTTCACCGGAATCCCGTTTACTAATATGCAATTAGCTTCAGCAGCCTGCTGAATTCGGTTTCTCGAAGCATTCTCGATGCGAGCTACCAAAAACTTATCGACCCGTAATAAATTCTGACCTTTGTCTGCAACAAACTTAAAATGCTCATACATAGCCGGAATTTCTTCATCTCCCGTCTCCAGTTCTTCACAGTCGGTCTCTATGTCCGTGAGTTTCTCATCCATTATTCCATCCACTCCTCTCCCACAGAATCTTCATTTATAATAACAGAGTCTTCGATAATCTCCGCAGTCCCGTTTCCAACAAATAATTTCAATCGGGAAGATACGGGCAATTTCAACCCTCTCTCTACAGATACTCCATTATAAACGACATCCAACACAAGATCTTTATATTCCGAAGCTACATATTCGATCTCCGGTTGCGAAAGGCCTATCCCTTCGAGAATAGCAACAGCTTGGCGATATGACATATCTCGAACATCCGGTACTGTAACTTTTCTGGGAAGATTGGAGTTTATCGTCAGAAAAACAATTCTATTTTCTTTAACGGGAGAATTTTCCTGAGGTATTTGTTCCACAACTGCACCTCGAGGAATATTATCTACATACACCGAATCGATGACTTCACTGCGTAATCCGTGACGAGTAAAAAGAGCTTTTGCATCCTCAACCTGCATACGCTTAACATCAGGAACCATTACCGACTCCCCATGTCGGGTATAAATATCCAAACTGTGCAATACGATCCAAATCAATACCACAACAACTAATCCGATAAAAATCAAATGTTTAAGAATCGGATGATTTTTAAAAAACAGAATGATTTTTTTCACTGCTTTTCAATTATACATATTAGAATTGGCAAAGATAGATATTTTGATCGGTTTTCCAACCAAGCTGATTTATTTTAATAATCAGACATCAAAACCTTCACGAAGCAAGGAATTTCCGATTCATAACTTAAAAAATCTAATATGGTTGATTTTTGCTTCCAAAACGTTTACCTTTGCACTGAATATCTCTTTATGGAGAATACAAAATATTCTAATCTGAAAATACTTTTTCAAATATGAAAAAAGGATCTGTCATATGGATTATAGCATGCGCTGTTCTTGTTGTTATTTTGGTAATCGCCGCATATTTTATTTACTCGCAAAAGAAAGAGATGGAAGATTTCAAAACGCAAGTTGAAATCGAAAACGAACGGAAAGAACTTGAAAAAGAATATGCCGACCTTGCATTTCAATATGACCAATATGAAGGTGGGAAAATATTATTGAATAACGACTCTTTAGTGCAAAAGCTGGATGCTGAAAAAATGAAAGTCCAACGCTTGCTCGAAGAGCTTCGTACCGTTAAAGCTACCGATGCCGCACGCATCAACGAACTGAAAAAAGAATTGGCTACATTACGAAGCGTAATGCGTAACTATATTATACAAATCGACTCTTTAAACTCTCTCAATAAAAGGTTGATGGAAGAAAACAAAACTGTTACCAGTAAATATCAAGCTGTAGCCCAAACTGCTTCCCAACTACAAAAAGACAAAGAACAACTCAGCCATAAAGTTACATTAGCATCAAAATTAGATGCGGTCGGAATCACAGTTACTCCGATCAACAAAAGAGGCAAAGAGACTAACAAAATCAGCAAAACCGAGCAAATAAAGGTGTGTTTTACCATTGCAAAAAACGTAACGGCAGAAGTCGGCGAGAAATATATTTATCTCCGAATTATGAAACCGGATGGAGATATTCTGGTGAAGAGTCGGGCAGACCTATTCCATTATGAAGATAAAGAAATAAACTTTTCCACCCGTAAACTTATAGAATATGACGGCGAAGAGATGAATTTATGCCTTTATTGGAATGTTGAAGAATTTTTATATCCGGGCGATTACCGAGTCGATATCTTTGCCGATAATTATATGATCGGAAGCAAATCATTTAATTTGGAAAAATAACAATAGATCAAGAACCAGTCAATAAAATATTGTAGAACTGTTGCCGAAATATATATCTTAATCCGGCAACAGTTTTTTGTAGCCACTTTTATTAAAAAAGAATAAAAACAGAAAACTAACCGAAAGAAATTCTTGTTATGTTAATATTCACAACATATCTTTGCCGATAGAAAAGATAGAGCTGTGAAGACTCTATTTTTTTAACACAGAAAGATTGTTTATGCAACAATTGCATATTTAAGAATATAACGCGAAATTTGAGAAATAATATCTAAACAACAAACAGAATGAAAAAATTAATTGTCCTCTGTTTACTCATCATTAGCGGAAGTAATGCTATCGCACAACAGGTTTTTACCCTTGATTCGTGCCGGAATATGGCAATAAATAACAATAAGCAGATACGTATTGCCAATGAAAAAATAAAGGCAGCCGGTTATGAGAGAAAATCGGCATTTGCAAACTATTTGCCCGGATTCGATGCAGTAGGAGGTTACATGTATAACTCAAAAGAAATCTCTCTATTAAGCGATAAACAAAAAGAGCAATTATCAAATGCAGGAACAAATACATTAGCTCCCATAATGCAACAAATAATGGCTCAACATCCCGAACTCGGACCACAACTTCAGCAATTGGGTGCTGGTATAATAAACTCGGTAAACGGAGCAGGACAATCTTTAGTAAATGCTCTGCGTACCAATACGACCAATATGTTCGGGGGAGCAATTACGCTTACCCAACCTATTTATATGGGCGGAAAAATAAGAGCTTATAATCAAATTACTAAATATGCAGAAGAATTAGCGAAAACTCAGAAGAGCACAGCGGTAAAAGACCTTGTGTTCCAAACGGACGAAATTTATTGGCAAGTGGTATCGTTGGTGTATAAAAAGAAACTGGCCGAAAGTTATGCCGATCTTTTAGATTCTTTATACCAGAATGTCGAAGCAATGATAGCTGAAGGGGTTGCAACTCAATCTGACGGGCTGACTGTCGCAGTAAAACAAAATGAAGCGCAAATCACTTTGACAAAAGTTTCTGACGGACTCAGTCTCTCTAAAATGCTTCTGGCACAAATTTGCGGACTACCTATCAACATGCCTTATACTTTAGCTGATGAAATAGACGTGTTGCATGAGGAAAATTTACCAGTTCCGACAAACTCTATCAATATGGATGAAGTATATGCCAACCGCAGTGAAATACAGAGTCTCACATTAGCAACAGAAATTTATAAACAGAAACAGAAAGTCGCGCTTTCTGCCATGTTGCCTAATCTTGCTTTGACAGGAAGTTATATGTTCTCCAACCCGAATGTTTTCAACAGTTTCGAAAAGAGAGTAGATGGATTTTTCAATGTAGGTGTAATGCTTAAAATTCCGGTTTTCCATTGGGGAAAAGATTTTTATAAAGTAAAAGCTGCTAAAACAGAAAGAAATATCGCTCTTTTAAATTTAGAAGAAGCTAAAGAGAAGATCGAATTACAAGTCAATCAGGCAACATTTAAAGTAAACGAAGCAAATAAAAAGCTGATTATGACACGTAAGAATATGGAAAAAGCAGAAGAAAACCTTCGTAACGCCCAAATCGGATTCGAAGAGGGAGTTCTTACGACCGATAATGTACTGGAAGCTCAGACTGCCTGGTTACAAGCCCAGTCAGAAAAAATAGATGCCGAAATAGATGTTCGCTTATGCGAAGTTTATTTGTCTAAGGCTATGGGACTAATGAAATAAAATAGGAAACGTAAAAAAACAAACGACAATGGATACTCCTCAAAGAAAAAAAGAAAAAAGTCTGATCATCGGATTAGTCGGACTCATTATCGTGATCATTATCCTCGCAATGATCGGATTCTTCATGTTGAAACCGGGTGACGAAACCATACAAGGACAGGCAGAAGCGACTCAAGTACGGGTATCGGGAAAACTTCCGGGACGTATTGTCGAATTTATGGTGGAGGACGGACAAAGCGTACATAAAGGCGATACTCTTGTCCGCATCTTTTCATCCGATGCCGAAGCTAAACTCATGCAGGCTTCTGCTATGGAGAATGTATATAAAGCCCAAAACCAAAAAGTAGATAAAGGAGCGCGTATAGAAGTAATAAACTCGGCTTACGACATGTGGCAAAAAGCAATAGCCGGACTCGATATTGCAAAAAAATCATACGACCGGATGCAGGCTCTTTTCAAAAAAGGCGTGATTTCCGCCCAAAAACGCGATGAAGCCGAAGCAAACTATAACGCAATGAAAGCCACCGAAAGCGCAGCAAGATCTCAATATGAAATGGCCAAAAAAGGTGCGCAAATCGAAGATAAAGAGGCTGCGGCAGCAATGTTGCTGGCAGCAAAAGGTAGTGTGGCTCAAGTAGAATCGGTATTGGCAGACTCATACCTGACAGCTCCGATCGACGGAGAAATATCCGACATATTCCCTAACGAAGGCGAACTGGTAGGTACCGGAGCTCCGATTATGAATGTTCTGAACCTGAATGACATGTGGGTTACATTCAACGTAAGAGAAGAGCTTCTGCAAAACCTGACTATGGGAAAAGAAATCCCGGCAATAATTCCGGCTTTAGGAAACAAAGAAATCACTTTAAAAATTTATTATATAAAAGACTTAGGCACTTATGCTGTATGGAGAGCGACAAAAGTAAGCGGACAATATGACGCCAAAACTTTCCAAATCAAAGCTCGTCCGACAGCTCCGGTAGAAAACCTGCGTTCGGGAATGTCTGTATTGCTAAAAAAATAATTAGTTACATCCGAGTCCGGTATATTTAAAGGACTCCCAATACATAAAATTACATGCCAGAAAAAAAATCGGTTACAAAAATTCTTTGGGCGGTCATCGTAAGAGAATTGCACCGGCTGGTTTCCAGACCGATATACATTTTCTGTATAATAATAGCTCCTCTCATCAGCTATCTTTTTCTGTTAACTCTTATGAATGAAGGATTACCGGAAGAGATTCCCACTGCCGTCGTCGATCTCGACCATTCTGCAGCATCGAGAAACTTTATCCGGCAACTTGACGCAATGAGCCTGACACAAGTTACAGAGCAGCCCAACAGTTTTACAGAAGCTCGAAAATCGTTACAAAAAGGAGAAATATACGGGTTTTTAGTGATACCTGAAAATTTCGAAGCAAAAGCTATGGCCGGTCGCAGACCAGAAATATCGTTTTACACCAATAACGCATACTACATACCTGCGTCTCTATTATATAAGAATTTCAAAACGATGTCGGTACTTGCTTCCGGAGCAATCGTACAACAAACCTTACTCGCACACGGAGAATATGGATACGAAATTATGCCCCAATTACAACCTGTACCTACGGCAGTACATGAATTAGGAAACCCTTGGATAAGTTATTCTGTCTATTTGAATAATACGTTTATTCCGGGAATGCTGCAAATAATGATATTATTGACAACCGTATTCAGCATCGGAACGGAAATCAAACACGGAACATCCAGAGAATGGTTAGCTCGGTCACACAATTCGGTCGTATTGGCTATTACCGGGAAATTACTTCCGCAAACCGTTCTGTTTTTTATCATGGGTGCACTACTGCAATCTATGCTTTACGGATATTGGCATTTCCCATTACACAACGGAATCTGGCCGATGCTGGCGGCAATGTTCTTATTGGTTCTTGCAAGCCAAAGCTTCGGTGTTATCATGATGAGTATAGCACCGTCGTTAAGAATAGGGTTGAGTATAGCCGCATTATTCGGAATCATTTCTATTTCGATTACCGGATTTTCATTTCCCGTGCCCGCCATGTATCCGCCATTTCAGTTATTGTCGAATATATTCCCGCTACGACATTATTTCCTGATATACGCAGATCAAGCATTGAACGGCATACCGTTATATTACAGCCGAATGCAATATCTGTATTTGTTCCTTTTTGCCATAGCTTCTTTACCGTTACTGAAACGACTCAAAACAGCTTTACAAAATCAAGTATATGTTCCTTAGCAATATAGCAGGATAAAAAAATATTAAGATGAAACTACAAATATTCGAATCAATAAAAACCGGAATGCTGGATATCTGCTATATCTGGAGAAAAGAATATGTGACGGTATTCCGAGATTTCGGAGCATTGATTTTTTTCTTTGCCCTGCCATTTGCATATCCGATATTATATGCTCTTATTTATAATCCTGAAGTCGTACGGGATGTTCCGATGGTCGTAGTAGATAACGCCCGCACTCCGTTAAGTCGTGAATTATGTCGAAACATGGATGCAAGTCCGAATGCAAAGATCGTATCTTATTGCGCTAATATGGACGAAGCAAAAAAAATGATGTATGAAAAGAACTGTTACGGCATTATGCTTATTCCAGAAGATTTCAGTAAAAATCTTATGCGAGGAGAGCAAAGTCCGGTTATTTTTTACTCAGATATGAGTATATTACTTAACTACAAAGGATTTCTGATTGCTTTGACAGAAGTGACGATGGACTTAGGATCAAAATTACAAGTCGCCGCATTAGGCGGTGCGACCCCCGAGCAGGCTAAAATGGCGATGTCTCCTATTCCATACAGTTCTATAACTCTCTATAACCCCGAAAGCGGTTTTGCATCGTTTCTTATTCCGGCAGTCTTGATATTGGTTTTGCAACAAAGTCTTATTTTGGGAATCGGACTTTTAGCAGGAGGAATATACGAACACAAGAAATTGCATAGATATTATTCCAACCGGGAAATGATGCATAACAATATCATGCATATCGTTTTCGGGAAAGCGATATGTTATTACAGCCTTTACATCGTCTCCACAATGTATATATTACACGTAGTACCTTGGCTATTCAAATATCCTCAGATAGGAAACCAATGGGAAATATATGCATTCATCGCACCGTTTTTATTATCGTCCATATTTTTCGGAATGACACTCTCTGTATTTGTAAGAGAACGGGAAACGTCATTCCTACTGTTTGTTTTTACTTCATTGCTGTTTCTCTTTATTTCAGGTATTACATGGCCACGTTATGCAATGCCCGAAATCTGGAAAATAATAGGAGCTATCATACCTTCAACATGGGGAATCGAAGGTTTCGTCCGCATGAATACTACAGGAGCTAATATCAGTGACGTACATGATGCATTCATCAACCTATGGATACTTACCGGAATCTATTTTATAACCGCATGTCTGGCATACAGATATCAAATATGGAAAGATAAAAGAAGAGGTTTCGGAGGAAAGATTGAAGAAAACTATCAAGTATAATTAAATCCGAAATAAATCAAAGACATTACAAACCTTATTAAAAATGCCCCTAATATCGAGGGGCATTTTTAATATATCAGAACAGTCTATTTGATACGACGAGGCTTAACGCCCTCAAACGTTATTTTTACAGGAAGAATATATCCGTCCTCATCAAAATACATTCGGTCGATACAGGTTTCTCTATGATTCTGATTGGTATCACCTAAAGGTCTGCGATGATAAACAATATACCATTCGTCCTTACCGGGAATTTGAATTACCGAATGATGTCCAGCGCCGGTTGCTACATTATCATCCTGTTGCAATATTTTACCGATACGTTTAAAAGGACCAAAAGGAGAATCGGAAATAGCATAAGCAACGCTATAATCAGAGCCACCCCAGCTACCTTCAGACCACATAAAATAATATTTGCCGTTTCGCTTCAACATAAAAGGTCCTTCTACATAATTTTCAGGAGTAACCGATTTATATAAAGTACCGTCATCGAATGGAACAATACTCAACAAATCATCACTCAACTTTACCATATTGCAATGATGCCAGCCGCCGTAATACATATAATAAGAACCATCATCGTCACGGAATACGAATTGATCGATAGGTTGAGCGCCATTTACGATTTTATCGATTAAAGGCTTTCCTAAAGCATCTTTGAAAGGCCCTTCCGGACGATCGGCAACTGCAACTCCGATACCACCATATTGATCATTATTCTGAATATCGTTAGCTCCGAAAAAGAGATAATATTTTCCGTTTGCCGAAATTACCGAAGGAGCCCATAAAGCAAACTCAAGCCATTTTATATTTTCAATCGAAAGGACTTTCGGATGTTTAGTCCAGTGAACAAGATCTTTAGACGAAAATGCATCCATATATGTCTGCACATTGTAAATCTGGTGTACAGCCCGAGTTTTCTTGCCGGTATCCGGATCTTTTCCGTCAGCAGTTACCAGTCCGGACAATGTAGGATATATCCAGTACTCATCTCCATACACAATAGCTTCAGGGTCGGCATACCATCCGGGCAAAATAGGATTCCCACTCGTTTTTTTCTTTTTTTGAGGAAATGCCAATACCGATACACAACAAAACAGGAATAAAAAGAAAATTTTTTTTGTAACCATAATTTAACCCGATAAAACAAAAAACGCCCTTAACGGGCGTTCTTTGTAATTAAATACATTTTTATTTTACAGACAATTTATAAGTAGCAACATTACCCTTCGCATCAGCAACTTTTACCAAATAAATACCTTTTGCCATAGACAAAGTACTCAATCCGGCATCCACCTTAGTTTGAGAAATATTCTGTCCTGCAAAGTTATATACATCAACAGTCAGTGATTCTGTAGCAGACTCGATGCAAATAGCATTTGCTGCACCCCAAACTTTCACACCTTCAATTGTTGCCGTAGAGATAGAAGATGGGTCATAGTCGGTATCCAAATATACACCATGGATATTCGCACCGGCATCGGTTCTAAATACCATATACAAATCATGTACACCTTCTACTTTAGATGTCATAACTCCAGCCGTTTTTTTCGGAGTAGCCCAGTTACTTGTACCTTGAGCCTGTACTGTCGCTAATTTTATATCATTTTCCAATACCGAAAGATCACTGTAATCCTCATGATTCAAATCAATATAGAAATCGAACGTACTGCTTCCTAAAGACGCCTGATCTGAAGAATGATCTACCAAAATACGCGTAAATTGACCATCTTGAAAATCTACATCAACAAATTTCAAAACCACACCATAGGAAGTATAACCGATATTAGAAGCCTCAAATTTCAAATCATCTGATCCTTTCGCCATAAAATCTACAACATTTTCAATACCACCCATTGCATCGAAATGCATGCCATAAGCGTTATCCGTAAGAGGTTCGTCTATCAACTCTATTTTTTCAGGCTCATCGTCTTCTATTTCCCAAGGAGTTCCTTCGATCAACTGAATTTCTTTCAAGTTTGTAGCACCAGTCCATTTTACATAAAGATCATGTACACCGCTGATATTCTTCTCCAAATTTTTTGCTAATGTTCCATAAATAGCCCAATACCAGTCACGAGCCGTCCAAATCTTAGCAATCATGTTATCTTCGCTGTCCGTACCATCAATATAAATTTCAAGGAAACCATCCGGATTAGTAGATCCTCCATGAGTAGAAACTACAGCTATTTGCTGATACGTATTCCCATCTTTAAAATCTATAGACGAGAATTTAACGATCAACCCTTCTCCTGTATTTCCCCAGACACCGTCATTCAATTTAGCATCGGGACATTCCTCAGGATTTACAACAGAACCCGCGCTTGCCGGAATCGAAAAATAGTTATACGTCGGATCAGGCACTTCCCCTTGTTCTTCAAGACCTAATTCTTTATTATAGAATATAACTTTTTTCAGATTTCCTTCGCAATTATTATAACGCATATATACCTGATGCTTTCCGGTAGGCCAGGTAAAACCCTCAGTACCCTCAGGATAAAAATTATAACGGTAAGTACGATAATACTGAAAAGCACCTGTACCTTTTACATCGACTTGTGTAAATAGCAAACCTCCGTTATCCGGATCTCCCATATAAAAATCCAACGTACCTTCAGTTGCCTTATTTTCATGCGCGAACTCTGCACCGTTAGCAACATAAGTCGTCCCAGTACCAAAATCGATTTCTCCTAAACAGATTGTCGTTCCGGGTTTCGTATTTCCCAAACACTTGTTTACAATATCGAAGCGGGCATCATTCACAATTTCCACACCGCTTTCCTCCGTCATCTTAATGACAAGGTCCTGAGCTGAAGCCGTTGTAAACAAACCGGCAAAAAGCCCTAAAAAAGTAATTGTTCTCGTTTTCATAACATACAATTTAAAAGTTAATGTATATAATAATTAGCTGTTTTTTGATTTTCGGAAACCGACTGTTTAAAACCGGTTTCCGAACTCTCACTATTTCTTTATTACACGACCGTATGAATGAACAGATTCTCCGTTCAATCTCCAAACATATATTCCTGAAGGCAACTTATTTCCGGAAACAACCAATTCTCGACTCCCGTCAGTTACGAATATTGTATTTCTATATACGCAACGTCCTGCAAGATCGAATAAAGAAATCTCTATATTCTGAGGCTGCTTTATCGAAACCGGAATATACATTTCATCGACAAACGGATTCGGATAAACAACACCGACAGAATTTTCAGAAGCGATAGACATATCTATACCTGTATAATCTGCAACTTCTTCTATCCGGAATTTCTGATTATCTTCACCTGTCAGTTCTCCTAACGACAACTCCGCACCTTCATCCATCGAACCATCCGAAATTTCGAGATACTTTAATGCACCTTTTTGCACGATAGTGAAACAATCGTCTCCTTGATAATACAAATTCCATTTCCCGTTATTCACAGTGCAATCAAAAGGAAATTGCCCGATCGTATTAGTTCCTCTCAAAACGATATTCAAACCGGAAGCGACATTTTGCAAACTGTAGCAAGCATCGCCGGCAACATTTAATTTCCATATTTCCGTATCGTCTCCGGTATATTCTTTCTGAATAATCTTCGTTCCGTTTGTCGTATTATTCGTTTTTAAAGCTAATACCTTACCACTATGCACCGCTATGATCTTGTAACCTTTACTCTCTTCGATTGCAGGAATATCTTCCGCATCTTCTTCGAAATCGTAATAATCGAGATTCATTCCGCCATTAGTTATCTGCACTCTCAAATTATGGATTCCCTCCGGTATCGTTACCCTTACCATATAATCGGTATAATCATCGACTCCGGATGTAGACTTCAATTCCATCGAAGAAAGCACTTCATCATCCAACATGACACAAATCCCTTTATCTTGTCCGGAAGGTGTAGAATAACGGACAGTCATTCTATACGTAGATGTTTTTTCGACATTTACTGTATAATTCAACCATTCTCCGGTAGTAGTCCAGCCGACATGATATCCCGATCCGCCGACCCCCACGCCGACATAATCGCCTTCTTCATTTCGGTATGCACCGCCTTCATTAGAAGTCTCCATATCATAAAAACCAGCACCTTGACCTCCTAAATCGAAATCTTCAGCCTCTATACGACCCGGAATAAAAAGATCCTTATAAGGTTTCTGCCGTTCCGTAAAATATTTTTTTGCCGTAGCCAATAGATCGCTGGCTTTCAGAAATACATACTTCTCCGGAAACTCGCTTTGTAAACGTTCCACAACACGATTTATCGCAGCATATCCAGCTCCTCCTAATCCGGCCTGAACCATATATACTCCGGTAAATACAGGAATATCATTTCGGGCAGTAACACCCTTCAGATAATTATAAATACCGTCTTCATCGCTACAAACTCCTCCCGTACCCACTATCGGCATTCCACACCAGTTATAGGCATCTTTATAAGCACCGTTCGTCCATGCCAAAGTACCGGTAACTCCCGTTTTCACAAAACCGTTATTATAAAAAGGTTGAGCAGGCCAACGCAGAGAAGAGGCCGTACTGAACATACCGGCAGCTTTCAGATACTGTCCGTTCATTATACACCACGATTCAAAATCTTCGGGTTTATAATAAGGCTCTTGTATATACTGTACCCCTGACGGGCCTCCAATAAACTCATCATTATCAGTTCTATTCTCATAATAATATTGCAAAATGAACGGAGCGATTTCGGTCAATGCCGGAGACAAAGTCATGGAAACAGGAACTTTTCCTCGTTCGGACTGCTTCCAAATATCCAATGTCCCGTTATGATTGAATTGAATATTATCTCCGTCACTCCAATGTAATGCAACATATACTTTATTCGTTTCCGCATCAACAGCTACACCTTCCGGCTGATGTCCTTCAAATGTTTCGGAAGGGAACGAAGAATAATAACTTGCATTCGGGAAAAGATCGCTCACCACAAATCCGAATCCTTCGGGATTGATCGTAAGATTAAGATCATCCCCATGCATGCCATATCCCATTACCACTGCATTTTTAGGATAACCCGATGTATTCAGTATTTTTTTTATAATATTCTTCCCCGTAGTCGTTTCATCATCTACCCAAAAAGCGAATGAACGAGAAGCCACTGCATAATCATAAATACGCCATCCTCCACTTCGCCAGTCGTCCCGTAAACCAATACTGAAAACCAACTGTTTGTTAAGCTTCGGCATAATTTCCTCCAATGCCCAATTATAAGCCTGAGTTATCGTACTCCAATTATTCCGAATATCGACAATCTCTTTGTCCCATCCGAACTCGGCAATCAGTTCGTCCTTAAGCTCTTCCGATACAGGCAAAGCATCTTCGGCACAAGCCATCAACAATGCCATATTGAATGTATAATCATTATCCGAAAAATTACATACTACCAGCTTATCCAAACGGTCTTTATACGATTTGAACAAAGTGCGTAATCCCCGATTTTCACCTGTGACTATAACTCCTTTATCCGGACGTTTATATTTAACATCCAAATATTTAAACCAATCCAGTTCTTTATCTCCGGTAGAAAGAAATAGCTCGGCAGAATCTCGATTGATAATTCCTTGAAATATCCGGCAAATATGAAGTGCTTCCGGACTTTCTGTCGCTCCTCCTACCGAAACAAATACAGGTGTCTGTACCGATTTCATTTTCGGGAAATATACTCCGGAAATTTGGGCGGATATTCCACCCAAAATTCCGCAGCATACTATCAATATCATTAACAGTCGTTTCATGCATAATTTATGTTAAAGGTTAATTACTTGTTGTAAACGAATATCATCCGAAGACGACCCGACCATGAAAATATAATTGCCAGATGGCGTATAGAATTTTCCGGTCTTCTCATCCCAAAGACGCAACTCTTTTTTAGGAATCGATACAGATACCTGAGCAGACTTACCTTTTCCTATATGTACACGTTCAAAACCTTTAAGCTGTTTCAAAGGAACTTTTATTCCCGATTCCGGGAAACGCACATACACTTGCGCAACTTCATCTCCAGCATATTTCCCGGTATTTTTCACCGTAAATTTCAAATTCACGGCATCATCAGAGACTTCACTTTTAAGATTCTTATAATCAAAACGGGTATAACTCAAACCATATCCGAAAGGATACAGAGGCTTATTCTCAAAGTACATATAAGTTCTGCCTTTTTGAATGTCATAATCGTCAAAAGCGGGAAGTTCATCAAGACTTCTGTAATATGTTAAAGGAAGGCGTCCTCCGGGATTATAATCACCGAACAAAGCCTCGGCAACAGCAGTGCCGCCTTGTTCTCCCGGATACCATGCGTTCAATACAGCAGGAATATTCTCATCGATCCAGTTAATCGCCAAAGAGCTTCCGGCAACCAACACTACTACCGTATTCGGATTGGCCTTATATGCTTCTTTAATAAACAGTTGTTGGTCAGCAGGCAATTCTATCGTATATCTGTCCTGTCCTTCTCGTTCGATAGATTTGTTAATACCCAATACGGCAACCGTAACATCGCACTCGCGAATAGCCCGTCCAGCTTCTCCGTAAAGATCGAGTAAAGCTTTTTTCCCTACATCCGGAACACGCCAATACAATTTTGCCGTAGCCTCAGCTCCGTCATCGAAATATTCAGCAACCAGATTATATCTTTCTCCCTTATTCAGCTCGACAACAACACTATCGGTCTGTACTCCTCGATTATGCCAAGAATCAATCAGTTTTTTACCGTTAAGGTATAACCGGCAGCCATCATCAGTAGCAAAAGCCAAAGTATATTTTCCCGACACATTCGGAACGAGATCTCCACTCCAGCGAATCGATAACGGAGACTTCGGCAAGAAAGGATCTGGAGCTTGATTAGCCGGTTCAAAATTGATATTTTCATCAATACGTACCTTCGGTGTGCCCTCCAAATTTTTATTACTGTAATGTTCCGCCTTCAAACCATTCGGGAAATTCGCTTTCGTAATCATTTCATATCCTGAAATCGAAGAAGACCAAGGTGCATAAACAATCTTAACATCGTCTCCTACCCGTTTTTTTATTCCCTCAAGTACAGATACCGGAGCATTCATCGGAGTACCGCTATAATCTCCAAACTCACAATTCCCGGCATTAATACCGACTACGGCGATCGATTTTACTTTTTTCGGATTTAAAGGCAAGAAATTTTTTTCGTTTTTAAGTAATACAAGACTCTGACGTGCTGCTTCCAATGCCAACTGCTGATGCTTCTCACACCCCACGACAGAAGGAGATATAGCATTATACGGATTTTTATCGGGATCATCGAACAGACCCAACATCATACGGGCACGTAATATCCGATAAGCAGCAGTATCTATATCAGCATCCGTTACCATGCATTGCTTGTAAGCATTCATCAAAGGTTCGATATAGACATTATCTCCGCATTCCAAATCAAGTCCTGCTTTAATAGACAATGTTGCTGCCGCTTCGGGAGTCTTTACATATTTATGATGTGTCACCAAAAAACCCGGTCCTCCACAGTCAGACACGACATACCCGTTAAAGCCCCACTCTTTTCGGAGAACCTGAGTCAATAACCAAGGATTTAAGGAACAAGGTACATCATTGATTGCATTATAGGCAGCCATGATAGATTGAGCTTTACCCTCTTTAATACAGGTTTCAAAAGCAGGTAAATAATATTCTCTCAAATCCCGTTCAGAAATTTGAGGATTACACTCAAAACGATTATGTTCCTCATTATTGGCTGCAAAATGCTTCGGTGTAGAAACAATTTTAAGATAACGAGGATCATTGCCTTGAAGTCCTTTTACAAAAGCGACACCCAACTTACCGGAAAGAAACGGATCTTCCCCGTATGTTTCAGGAGTACGTCCCCAACGAGGATCACGCGCCATGTTTACCGTCGGCGACCAAAAAGTAAGTAAATCACTGAAAAAACCTTGCTGATCTTTCCCCCGGTTTAATTCATTCCAACGTCCACGTGCTTCATCTGAGATTGCCGTAGATATTTCATAAAGCAAATCAGGATTCCACATACTCGCCAATCCGATAGCTTGAGGGAAAACAGTAAAATTTCCGGGACGGACAACCCCATGAAGCGCTTCATTTCCATGATAATATTTATCGATACCTAAACGAGGAATTCCCGGAGAAGTAGCCCGTAACAGCGATATTTTCTCTTCTACCGTCAAACGAGACAGCAAATCCATAATCCGCTCATGCTGCGGGGCATTCATATCTTTATATAACTCCTTAGTCTGGGCAACTGCCAAAGAAGAAGTTGCCAGACAAAAGGAAAAAAACAAGGTTCTTATTTTTTGATTCAAAATCATAATATCGAGTTTAAATTATATGATATAACTAAGGTGCAACAATCTCAATAACAGGTGTATAGTTATACCGTTTCAATGTCGAATTATAACTGCAACTCGACAGAGCGGCAATACGGATATAATATTTCTGCCCGCTTTTCAGATTCTTTACAGGATCACTAAACACCATCGATTCTATCGAGGCATCTGTAGAACGGCTAAGCACCTTTGTCGTAGAATTTTCTTCTACATAACAACTGTTATAGCAGGAAACTACCGGGTAGATATTGCAAAGCAATCTGGATTCGGAAATAGTTTTCTGACCGATAGTCATTCCTTCCGGAGTAGTGGAACGACGAATCGTATATTTTACCGTAACTTCTGCCGAACCGGGTTCTCCATAAACAATCTCTTCTATATTTACTTTCAGGAATGGGGTTACCTTAAAATCATGCTTAGTAACTCCCTTAAGATGAACTCGTTCAGCCTCTACCGGGAAAAACGGTCCTTCTGTCGGAGTTACATCATAATCTCCGCTGAAAAGAGCGACATTACGGAATGTACCGTCAGCTTTAGCCCAAAATTGAAGCGGTGTAGGATTTTCATAAGAAAGATCCATCAATTCAATACGGCAACCATCCGGTTGTTCGGTATAAACCGGAGATCCGGTTTCAACATCAATCAATGTCCCGTCGATACCCGCATCCGGAGCATCATAATTGTCAAGTTGAAAACAAGATGTCATCAACAAAGGGAATATGGCAAATATCAAATTAATCTTTTTCATGTATTTACAGTTTTATTTTTAAGGACTGTCTGAAAATTTCCAGACAGTCTTGTCTTATTTCTATTATTTGCTTATCTATTGACGATTAATAGCCGGGGTTCTGTTCTATGCCCGGATTCAGTTTTATCTGATCGTCATTGATACGGATATAATACAAATAGGGTTTAAAATCATGAGCATTACCGACCTCGACTTTTTTGAATATCCAAGTCTTCTTATTAGCGACCCAATACGGATAAAGACCCTTCATCTTCTTATTGTTCATAACCTTATCGGACTGACGCCACCGTTTGAGATCCCAAAACCGATGATTCTCATACATCAGCTCAACTTGACGTTCATTACGCACTACATCTACTGTCAGAGACGGAGCATCTTCTACACCTGCGCGGTCACGTACGTCATTTAAATAAGTCAACCCATTAGCTACATAGTCCGATACACCCATCGTTGCCAACTCTGCAGCAGCTTCGGCATAATTCAACTCAACTTCAGCATACCTGAACTCGAACCAATCCTGCTCACCACTCGTATGTTTAGGATCTTGCGTCGCATTTCCTTCGTATAAGAATTTTTTAATATACAAACCGGTAATCGTCGATTCAGCATTACCACCCACACCTTGTGCCCCGATTACATATATCGAAGTATCTTTCTGCGTTTCCGGATCTATATAACTAATCTGATCGGTAAAAGCACCTCCCTCTTTCAAGATCGTTACATTCTGACCGTTCATTTCTGCAATACCTCTTTTTACATCGATTATACCGCTTACATCTCCTTTCGCATTCGTCCATTCAGCACCAGGAATCAAAACAGTAGCATATAATCTCGAATCTCGTCCGTCGAAAAGATCTGTACGATCTTTCAACTCAAGAATATTTCCATCATCTCCGACAATCCAACCTGAAGAATTGGTTTCAAATTCTCCCGACGTACCATCTGCCATAGGAAAAGCCTCTATCAAATCCAATGTCGGAGACAAGCGAGAACCATAACCTTCCGGATAACGGTATCCCCAAGGTTGATTCCATAAATCCCAGTTATGAGCTTTATCGGGATACTCATATTTCTTTACAAAAATCACTTCAGGACAATCTCCCTTGATCCAGAACATTTCCTGATAGTTTTTTGCCTTGTCTGCATTTCCACGATATAGAGAATATCCTCCCTCACGAACTACATCTACCGCCTTGATGACTTCTTTATAGTATTTTTCAGCTTTCGAAGGATCATCGAACCCTACCAATCCGTTCTTATCATACGAACCGTACTTTGCAATAGAAGCCGCATAAAGCATAGCACGACTTTTCAAAGCAGCGGCAGCATACTTATTGATTCTGTATTTCTCCCGAGACGAACGGGTCGGCGGAAGCATATTGATCGCATTATCCAAATCTTTCAATATAAATTCGTATGTTGCTTCTTCTGTGCTTCGATTTACTAATAAAGCCGAAGGATTAGAATCATCGTATTCTTGAGGAACTTCTATAATAGGAACACCCCCGTAACGCTTTGCCATACCAAAATAGTACCATGCACGTATCGCGTATGCTTCACCCAATAACTCTTCTTGCTTTTCCGGAGCAAAAAGAGTAGATTCTTTTAATTCTTGAATCAACTGATTTACATTACGCACATTGTCGTATGTCCACCATTGATTCCACGCATTATTTTCCGTCGCTGGTCCAAATATTTCATGGGGAAACTCGCAATGAATAGCTTCATCACAACTCAGAGCTGGAACAAAACAACCTCCGACCCAATTATTAAATCCGGATTCACTTCCGTAATTGAAATCTTCTATCGGAAGCCGGTTGTATAAAGTAGCCATATAAGCCTCTATTCCGGCCTCACTACCGAAGATATCGTTTTCTGTAATTTTATTGATGGGCGCCAAGTCGAGAAAATCGCTACAAGAAATCGTACCGAAAGTAAGCGTCATGGCCAATGCCCCGTATATAATCTTTTTCATCATATTAGCCTTTAGAATGTTACGTTTACACCAAAATTAAAGTTTCTCATAATCGGATACCGGGCAAGAGAACCTCCGGGATTTTCAGGATCGGCATAATTCAGATCTTTAGAACAGATCGTGAATAAGTTAAACCCGTTTGCATATATACGAAGATTGCTGATCCCGATTTTATTCGTCCATTGTTTCGGCAATGTGTAACCCAACTCAAGATTTTTGAGTCGTAAGTAGCTACAATTATTATAGAAATATGTAGATTCCTGTCCGTAGTTTTGAGGATCTTGTAAACGAGTCGACGGATAACGTCCGGCCACCCATGTTCCTTCACTATCGAACGGTGCGGGATTACCTTCTGCATCGACTTTATGCCAACGATCCATGAAAATATCCCATGATCCGCCAAATTGCAATGGCCGGTCAGTCAAGTTAGCATTAAACATAGCTGCACCTTGGAATGTCACATTCAAATCGATACCTTTCCACTGTCCGCCAAGAGTAAGACCGTAGTTCATCACCGGAGTATTCCCCCTAAGAAGAGGTTGTTTATCCCATTCATCGATAATACCGTCTTCATTATAATCGACATACATCAAGTCTCCGGGAAGGTAAGAATACTGCGTATAAAGACCGTCTAAAACCGGATTCCTGTAAATTTCATCCATACTGGAGAATTGTCCGCGAACATCATATACCCATTTGATATTGCTGTTTCGATTATTCTGATTATTGCGCCAATTATCATAAGAGTTTCCGGACGGAGTGCTTTCGATATATTTATTACGAGCTAAAGTATAGGTAAAGTTTCCTGAGATATGATAAGTAAAATCAGCAACTTTTCCTTCATGTCCCAACACTAATTCAAAACCCGATTGCATATCTGAGTTGATATTCTCTTTTGCAAATGTAGCTCCGAAAGTTCCCGGAACAGAAACTATACGATTTGCCAACAATCCGTCACGATCACGGCGGAACAAGTCGAATTCAACAGAAAGAGCACCTCTCCATAACGACATATCGAAACCGATATTTTTTGTCGTAGATGTGTACCATGTAGCATCATAGTTCGGTATCTGAGGCATCCCGACACCCGGAATAAGACCTTGATCACCCAATACGTATTTATCACCACCCGGATAGTCGAACGCCATCATCCACAAGTAAGCATCAGTGTTGTCATCCCCCATCTTACCGATAGAACCACGAATTTTCAAATTATCGATAAAATCTACATTATCTTTAATAAACGATTCTTCAGAAAGACGCCAACCGACAGAAAGAGATGGGAAGAATCCCCATTTCTTATT
Source organism: uncultured Coprobacter sp. (assembly GCF_947855755.1). Lineage (NCBI taxonomy): Bacteria > Pseudomonadati > Bacteroidota > Bacteroidia > Bacteroidales > Barnesiellaceae > Coprobacter > uncultured Coprobacter sp. Next base: position 188,867 of record NZ_CANUAR010000003.1, on the reverse strand, counting down.
TCTGAATTTTGAAGATCCGTCTAAACGGAAACTTGCTTGAACCAGATATTTCGATAAAAAGTCATAATCCACACGTCCGACAAGCCCCATATTGGAGTTACGGTCAGCAGAACCATTTACACTGCGAGCATCATCTACCAATCCTGCATAAATCTGATCGACGGCATCCATCAACGTATTACGGCTACCGCTCAACTCGGAAGTTTCCCATTTACGAGTTTCGAACAATAATAAAGCTTTCAAATTATGTTTATTTTTGATCGAAGTTTCATAGTTCAAAGACAACTGTGTTGTCGGAGTTGCCGTGTTACTGCGCCATTCCGTCACACTTGCCAAAGAAGATGTCGTTACTACATCATAAGATTTCGCGTCGGCATTGTATTTATAAGTTTTATATTGCTTCTTGAGCATTTTATCTGTATGATATTTAGGGTCATAAGCAATAAGTGCTTTTGCCGACAAACCTTTCACCCAAGGTATATCCCAACGTAATGAAGCGGTTGCCTGAACTTGCAAGTTTTTGGTCCGACGATATCCACCATATTCCTGCGAACTTTTTATCAAAGCATTTTTTTCATCATTATATTGATACCCTAAATAATCGGGGTTACCATTAGCATAAACTTCATAAATAGGCACCTGTGCCGAAACAGCATCGAAAATCTCACTAGGATAATAAGCTGGAGCATCCTTATCGTCATAGTATCCTCCTATCTGGAATTCGGCAGTCAACTGGTCTGTTATTTTTGCCGTAATGTTCGATCTCAAATTATAACGTTCATAATTCAATGAATTCGCTTTCCACAATCCCTCTTCCGAGTAATAACCGATACTGTTGAAATATTGTACACGGTCGTTTCCTCCTGAAATATTCATATTTATCTGCCACTGCGGCACTGTGGGACGGACGACCTGATCGAACCAGTTGATATTGGCATAAGGTGAGCCCGAAGTTACCAAACTCGGGTCATAAGTCGGAACAGTCTCTCCACGATTGGCCATCGCTTCATTATAAAGTTCCATATAGCCGTAAGCATCTACGGATTTCGGGAATTTGGTAATATTCTGTATACCGTATGAAGCGTTCAATGTGATTTCCGGTTTACCTTTTGTTCCACGACGGGTAGTAACTAACACGACTCCATTCGCAGCTCGCACACCGTAAACGGCAGCCGAAGCATCTTTCAATACAGACACCGACTCGATTTCATTCGGATCGAGACGATCGAAGTCATCACGAGGAATACCATCAATAATAACTAAAGGCGATCCTAATCCACGAATATTAAAACTGTTATCATAACTACCCGGTTCGCTGGAATTTTGCTTGATATTCAAGCCCGGTACTTTTCCCTGTAAGGCATTTGTTAAGTTTGCAGTAGTAACAGCTTTAATTTCATCCCGGTTAATAGATGCTACAGAACCGGTAATCTCTTGTTTCTTTTGAGTTCCATAACCTACGACAACGACTTCGTCCAGAAGCTTAGTATCCTCTTTCAGAACTACGATCAGGTTATTTTTCCCTTTCACCGGAATTTCCTTTTTCTCAAATCCGACAAAGGAAAAAACCAAAGTAGCCTTATCTTTATCTGCTTTTAAAGAAAAATGTCCATCGACATCTGTTGCCGTTCCGACTTTAGAACCTTTTACAATTACACTCACACCGATGAGCGGTTCACCCGCAGCATCTTTCACTACACCGTTTATGTCGGACACTTGCGCCATCAAAGAGAGCGGTAGCCCTGCCAAAAACAGTAAAATCATCACTTTTAGATGTTTCATTGTATTTCAGATTTAGTATATAATAATTCTTGTTTTTTAACTCCAAAAGATTTTTCAGGGGCATTACCCATCGTCAATTCCAAAACTCCTCCTTGCATAATATCTTCATGTGAAATCCAAGCTTTTTCATAAGGTTTTCCGTTCAGCTTGACCGACTGTATGTACTTATTTTCCGGAATATTATTCAATGCAACAATTTTAAAACTCTTTCCTTCCGGCAAAGAAATCTCAGCCTTGTCAAACAACGGCGAACCCAAAATATAGTCACCGCCTGCAGGCACAACCGGATAGAAACCTAATGCAGAAAAAATGTACCAAGAAGACATCTGCCCGCAATCTTCATTCCCTTGCAATCCGTCTGGTTGGTCGCTATACATATTTTTAAGGATATAGCGCACTTTCTCTGCAGTCTTCCACTGTTGTCCTGCCAACGTATACAAATATGTAATGTGATGTCCCGGTTCATTTCCATGAGCATACTGCCCGATAAGTCCGGAGATATCTCCCGAAGCCTTTTCACCCATGGATTCATTCAAAACAAAAAGAGAGTCCAACTTTTGTACGAACGCCTCTTCGCCTCCCATTAATTTAATCAACCCTTCGACATCGTGAGGGACAAGCCATGCATATTGCCAGGCATTCCCTTCACAATAGTCGTCAGCCCGATGTTCCGAACGAAAAGGATTAAAACCTTCCCGCCAGCTTCCGTCAGCATTTTTACCCCGGAAAAATCGAACTGAAGGGTCCCAATAATGGCGGTAATATCCCGCCCTTTCCATAAACAACCTATAATCATCTTCTTTACCTAATTTCTTCGCAACTTGTGCCACCGACCAGTCTGCCAATGCATACTCCAAACCTTTAGCAACACTTTCTCCTTCTTTATCTGCCGGTATATATTCATTTTCACGTACAAAATTCAGACCTTTATAATCACTTAGCATTGACTGCTTCATGGCATTATAAGCCTGCTCATAGTTAAATGTATTATACCCCTTTAAAATAGCATCTGCAATTACCGGAACGGACTGTATACCGATCATTTCATAAGTATCCGATCCATATAAATGCCATACAGGCAAACATCCTTTCTGATCGAAAATAGCCAGCATGGATTTCACGAAATCCGAAACTCGTTCAGGTTGCAGTATCGTATATAACGGGTGTGCAGCTCGATAGGTATCCCACAATGAGAATACCGTATAATTTTTAAAAGGTGCATTGGAATATACTTGGCGATCGGCCCCCCTGTAATCGTTATTTACATCATTAAAAAGTACCGGTTGCAGAAACGCATGATACATACCCGTATAAAAAATACGTTTCGCTACCGTATCATTTGTTTCTACGACGACTTTTGACAACTCTTTTTCCCACGAATCAGTCGTTTGTGCGACAACTTGTTCAAAATTCCACTCCGGGATTTCCGAAACTATATTTTGTGCCGCATTCTCAATGCTGACCGGAGAAATACCTACTTTAACCTGAACATCTTTTACATCATCCGCAAAACGGACATTTGCCTTCACACCCTGAGCTTTCAGAGATTTTCCGGAAACCTCAGTTGTGTCATTTAATAATATAACGGAAATAGGCAAAGAAAATTTTGCTGTGAAGTAAATTTGTTGTACACCTTTAGACCAACCCGTTGAAAAACGGTAACCGCTTACTGTGTATTCATCGGTCTGTTCGATAAAACTTTCCAATGTTCTATCATCTCCATATCCGCTCTTCAGGTCAATCATCAACTGTTTTCCTCCCGGTTCTTTCGGGAAAGTATAGCGATGATAACCGACACGGTCGGTTGCCGTCAATTCAACCAAAATATCATAATCATCGAGCACAACCGAATAATATCCCACCTGTGCTTTTTCCCGATCGTGAGAATAATGCGAACCGTAACCCGAAGTTGGATTTTCCTGTGTTCCGGCTATTTTCCTCATCTCACCGGTATAAGGCATAAACAACAAATCTCCAGAATCGCAACATCCCGTCCCATTTAAATGCAGATGTGAGAAACCGATCAACACAGAGTCGGAATAGTGATATCCTGAACACCAATCCCAACCTTTATTTATATTCGTAGGTCCTAACTGCAAAGCCCCGAAAGGTGCAGCTACCCCCAAAAAGGTGTGCCCATGTCCTCCCGTGCCGATATAAGGATCAACCCAGCGGGTAAGGCTCGTCACATTTTTGTCACTACAACCGGACAATGCCAGAAATGCGACTGCCAAACATATACTCAAGAAACTTTTCATCATTAAATTATTTTTCATTGCTCAACGAATAGGGAAAATCTTTTTTATCTATACCCCGTTTTTTATTGGGGACATTACTCATTTCATAATCAATTACAGCTCCTTGTTTTAATCGGGAATATGAAAACCATGTAGGTGTGTATTCTTTTCCGTTTACTTTAATCCGTTTTATATAGCGATTCTCCTTAGTTACGTCAGGAGCATTCAGAACTATTTTTTTACCATTTTCAAGAGTAACGGTCATCTTCTTAAAAAGCGGTGTCCCGATTACATATTGATCTGTTCCCGGACAAACCGGATAAAATCCCATAGCAGAAAACACATACCAAGCCGAAGTTTGTCCGTTATCTTCATCGCCACAATAACCATCCGGAGCTGCCGTGTACATCCGATCCATTACCTCTCTTATCCAGTATTGCGCTTTCCATGGCTCTCCCGCATAATTATATAAATAAAGCATGTGCTGTATGGGCTGATTTCCATGTGCATAATTGCCCATATTCATAATCTGCATTTCTTTGATTTCATGAATACAGAATCCATAGTAACTGTCATCATATATAGGCGGAACGACAAATACGGAATCCAACATTTGAACAAAAGTCTTTTTACCGCCCATCAAATCGATAAGTCCCTGTACATCATGAAAGACACTCCATGTATAATGCCAGCTATTTCCTTCTGTAAAAGCATCGCCCCATTTATAAGGATTGAATGGCGTTTGGAAAGAACCGTCTTGATTTTTCCCACGCATCAAGTTATGACTCTTATCGAATACGTTTTTATAATTAAGGCTACGGTTACGGAAAAGTTCGATCTCTTTTTCAGGACGTCCTAACTTTTTAGCCATCTGCATGATACACCAATCATCATAAGCATATTCAAGTGTACGGGCGACATTTTCCGGAATCTTTACATCATAAGGGACATAACCGAGTTTATTATAATAATCAGCTCCCCATCTTCCGGTCGACGGAACATCCGGGTGTACTTTATCTGTAGCCGCTAATAATGCATCATAAAGCGTTTCACTATATTTCACTCCTATTCCTTTTAAAAACGCGTCGGCAACCACCGATGCAGAATTATTACCGACCATACAAAAACGATGTCCGGGACTTGCCCATTCGGGAAGAAATCCGCTTTCTTTATAAGCATTCGCCAATCCTGCCTGTATCTCCTCATTAACAGAAGGATACATCAAATTCAGAAATGGGAACAAGGCTCTGAAAGTATCCCAAAAACCGGTATCCGTATAAAGAAAACCCTTTTTCACACCCCCTTCGTACGGACTGTAATGAACGGGATCTCCTTGTGCATTTATTTCATAAAACTTACGAGGGAACAGAACCGAACGATAGAAACAAGAGTAAAATGTACGGTATTGGTCTATCGAACCGCCTTCTACTTGTATTCTACCCAATATATCATTCCAGCGATCACGCCCGTCCTTTTTAATTCGTTCGAAATTCCCATCTCCCAGTTCTTTTAAGTTTAACCATGCCTGATCAAAAGAGATAAAAGAAGAACTTACTTTGGCCTGAACGATTTGTCCTCGACGAGTTTTAAATCCGATCATAGCACCTACATGATTGGCATCCAATTTTTTCTTTCCGGGAACGACCTTACCGTCACTCCAGATATCGGATGAAACAAAAGGGGTGTCGAATTCGATCACAAAATAATTTTTGAAGTCCGGAGTAACACCTCCCGAATTTTTCGTAGTATATCCTATTACGGCCTTCTTTTCGGGAATCACCTGTATATAAGAACCGTTATCAAAAGCATCAATTACAATATAAGAACTATCGCTTTCAGGAAATGTGAAACGAAATGCTGCCGAACGTTCGGTGGGAGTCAATTCTGCAGTAATATCGTGGTCGGCAAGATATACACTATAATAATAAGGTGTAGCAATCTCCGCTTTATGGGAAAACCAACTGGCTCTTTCTTCCTGTCCTATCTTATAACCGGTAACAGGCATTAAAGAAAACTGCCCGTAATCATTTATCCATGGACTCGGTTGGTGAGTTTGCTTAAAACCTCGAATCTTATCAGCTGTATAAACATACGTCCAGCCATCGCCCATTTCTCCGGTCTGAGGAGTCCAAAAATTCATTCCCCAAGGCAAAGCAACAGCAGGATAGGTATTCCCCGTAGAAAGCAGCTTTTTCGACATACTCCCGACGAGAGGATTGACATAATCGACCACTTCTGTTGCAAACAAAGATGTTGTAAAAAGCGAAACTAAAACTGTCGTTAAAAAATTCTTCATGGCTCAATATTTTCTTAAGCATAAATGTGTTACGAATATATTATTATAGTATAGAAAAGATCATTAATTTATCATTAACAGAAATGACTCAATCTCGATTTAACAATAAACAAAGCCGAAATTTCTTTCTTTCACCATTAATAATTCATTAATTTTTCAGTTCCATACAATCTTTTTACTCAAAGAAATATATCTTATAACTAAATCATTTATAATACATTAAACAAATATGATTATCTTTTTTTCTTATCAAAATAGCGAGCGGCAGATGCAGCAAGATCTTTCGGCAACAAATACTCATAAACGCCCGGACGCTCTTTTTCTAAACGGTCTATCTCCCGCTTCAATTTTGCAATTCCTCCACCACGCCCATAATCGGCAGCAATCGGATATACATTTACAAAAACAGGTTCATCTTCTTTTGCATTGACTTTTATCAAGGCATTATACAATTCGCCTTCTTTACAAATATGCTCTCCCTGATTCATGATTATCACCCCATTCTTATATGCGATGCCGGTTTTATCGTCACCATCAAATATCCCCTGCAATCCGGCTGTTTCTATAAAACGGTCGAAACAATGACTTCCGAATGTAGCATGCCAGAAACAAGCTGTATGAAAACCTGCCGATGCAAGCCAACAGCGATTTTTTTCCAACCACGATTCATAACCCTCTTTCTGGTAATCCCGTCCGTAAATGAACTGATACCCCGATGGACCGGCAACCAACTCGTCATTCTCGCTTTTATGCTTATAATACCACTCAAGTAAAAACGGATTGATTTCTTGCAAACCTGCCGCCATAGTAGTGCCGACCGGAACAGTTCCCCGCAACGAATCATTTTCCCACATCAAATACAGGGCGTTTTGATCGAACTGGAGATTGTCTCCGTCACTAAATATGATACTGACATATATTTTACCGGGTTTTACCTTTCGGGCTTTTCCTTTAGGTTGATAAAAAGATTTGTTAGGATAAGCACTCCAGAAACTTCCATTAGCATAATAATCACTAACAACATAACCTATTCCATAATTATTGACTGTAGCCAATAAGTCATCTCCGCTTTTGGCATACCCCATAACAATCGATCCGGGGTTGTACTTACCCGCAATACAAATATTCCGAATTATTTGCTGCTCATCTTTTTGCGCATCATCCAACCAGAAAGTAAATCCTCCGGATGCAGTAGCATAATCATACAAAGTCCAAGGAGCTCCGCGCCAATCATCTCTCAAACCTACCGAGAAAAGAATATTTTTATGACATAACGGCATCAATTCGGCAATAGCCCAATTATAAGCAGCCTCTTTATTCATCCATTTTTCTGACAAATCGATTATTTCACCTTTCCAATCATACTGCTTTAGCACCCAATCGGCATATTCCCGCGTTAACGGAATACCTTTGTTTCGGGAAGAAAGCATCAAAGCCATATTCCACGTCCAATCTTTTTTTGTATCCCATATATATATATGAGAAAATCTATGTAAATATTTATCCAACAATGATTGTAATCCGGCATTTCCGGTTTTCGGATATTTATTCAGGACCGTATATTTTCGCTCCGTATCATTCAACTGACGAATGTGATGATCTCCAAGAAACAGATATACCTCTGCCGAATCTTGATTAATAACCCCTTGAACCGCCGTAGCCACCATCTTCGACAATGCCGAATCCTTACGGCAATCGGCAACCCAGATTTCAGAAGACATTTTACATTTAAAAAATTGTCCTGATTCAGGAGCTAAACTGCTCTCATATTTCGGTTTCGAGACACGGAGAGAACAACCGGTCAGAATAACAAATAATAAAAATAAAGGAATTTTGCTCGTGCCTTTCATCTCAACTAATTTAAAAAAACAACAAATAAATATCGTATGACAAATATATTTCCAACCTGCATCCACCTTCATTAATTATTCATTAATAAGAGAATGAATAAAAAATAACCGAGTCCTACTCTGAAATTTACAGAAACAGAAACGGAAATTATTCATTAATTTTCCCAAAAAGCAAAAAGCGGTATTCCTTTTTATTTTTTTTGTTTTAGTCTTTTAAATATATTCATTATCTTTGTTGGAACACATTATACATCAACAAAAGCCATGAAGAAAATTTTCATATTTTCTATTTTGTCATTCTTCTTCCTTTTACATATTTCAGCAACGGATATCTCTTCCGGTTTAAATTTTGCATCCCATGAAGTAATTAAAGAAAAAAGGACTTCTTTATTGTTGAATAATGGTAAAGAGTTTCGCTTACCTGAAGGATTTTCTTTGAATTTCGGATTGCGATTCAGAACTGAATTGCATAATTACGGATATATTTTTAGAATCATAGCCAATGATACAGTATGCTTTGATTTAGTATCCAACTATTCTGACGGACGGAAATCTTTAAGCTTTATCGAAGGAAACAGAATATTCGCTCCTTTTAGCAGCCGGATATTGGAACAATACGAAAAAAACAGCTGGGTTACGGTTCATTTCGGTATAGACCCCAAAACAGAAAAAATAACTATATCGTTTAATGGAGAGGAAATCGAGATTCCATATCATTACAAAAAATTGTCCCGATACCGTTTTCAATTCGGATATTGCAGTCATCCGGACTTTATCTCTTATGACGTTCCTCCAATGGCAATCCGAAATATCCGTATCGAGAACCCAGAAGGAGAAACCGAAGCATACTGGCCTTTAAGGGAGCATCAAATTGCAGAAGTATATGATTCGGTTTCTTACAGAACAGCAGAAGTATATAATCCTATTTGGGAAATAGATAAACATACACAATGGAAAAAAGAACGATCTTTCGTTTCGGGACATTACACTCAAATTGCCTTCAACGAAAAAGATAATATACTTTATTTTGCAGATCAAAAACAAATTCTCGTTTACCATTTGACCGATAACCGCATAGATACAATCCTCGTACAATCGGGAAACCCGTACTATGTGAGCTCGAACCAGTTAATTTATCAACCCTCGACAAACGAACTATGGTCTTATGATTTTGACGGTCCCATCATCTCCCGATTCGACTTTAAAACCCATAAGTGGAGTCAGGCTAATAAAGACACAAAGAACCCTATCCATACTCACCATAACTCTTTTATTTCTCCCAAAGATTCCAATTTATACATATTCGGAGGATATGGTGAATATCATTATAAAAATGATTTTCTCAAACTATATTCCGATGAATCGAAATGGGAAAAAATCGATATGAAAGATTCGATTCCTCCTCGTTATCTGAGCGCATTAGGCATAAAATCGGAAAACTCTATACTGATATTCGGAGGATACGGTCACGTCAGCGGATTACAAGAATTAGGACCTTATAATTATTATGATTTATACGAAGCAGATCCCTACACGGGAAAAATAAAGAAGTTATGGTCATTGGATAAACAGGAAGAACCTTTTGTCGTATCGAATGCCATGGTGGTAGATACAACCGAAAATTTATTTTATACGCTTTGCTTCCCTAACAACCGAAGCAATAGTCATATCGTTCTGAAATCATTCGATATAGGCAATGGATACTCCCAGACATTAGCAGATACGATTCCCTATCCATTCGAAGATATAAATGCATACTGCTCTCTATTTTACAGCAAGAAAGACAATAAATTATATGCCGTAACCATTTTTCACGAAAAAGACAAATCTCAAATATCCGTATATTCATTGCTATATCCACCATTATCTGCAGCGAGCATTATTCAACCAGCCCGGGAAAAGGCCGACTTTATGTGGTTATATATCGCAACGGCAATTATTTTGATTATAGGAACGGCACTATTCATAATATATAAAAGAAAGAAAAAATCCACAGTTCAAGATTCGGTAATTTTAAACATGGAAGAATATGTTCCCGAAGCAATTCCAAATCGATCGGCAATATTATTTCTTGGAGGATTTCAAGTGTGGGATAAAAACGGAAACGATATAACCAAATCATTTACTCCGACATTAAGATATTTACTTATATTGATCATTCTCTACACACAGAAAAACGGAAAAGGAATTTCCAATTCTACCATGTGTGAAATTTTGTGGGCAGACAAAAGCGATGAAAGCGCACAGAACAACCGCCGGGTTACCATTCGGAAATTAAAAGTTTTGCTCGAAGAAATAGGGGGAATCGAATTAGTAAATACAAATACTTATTGGGCGACAAAATGCAGCGAACCGTTCTTTTGCGACTATTATACGGTTTTCGAGAGTCTGAAAAAATTACAAAAACAATCAAAGGTTCAAGTAAATAAATTATATGATGTACTGCATCTCATCGCTAACGGATTACCATTGCCATATCTGAATCAAGACTGGGTCGATTCTTTCAAATCCGATTACGCCAATTATGTCCAAGATATGCTATGGAATATCGTGCAATCAGGGAATCTGACAGATTTCAGACTTCTTACTAAAATTGCGGATATTATTTTCTTATTCGACCCTACAGATGAAAATGCCATACACTTAAAATGTAATGTATTGGTAAAAAATGGTAAAGTAGGACTGGCGAAGAGCACTTATGATACATTCTGCTCAGAATATGAACAGTTGTTAGGGACTCCGTATAATAAATCTTTTAATGATATATGTCATTAAGTATATCTTACAGATTATTAATCGGTTTTATATATCCATTTATCAATAAAAGAAAATAGCGCAAAATGAATTTCGTGTCATAAGGCAAACCTAAAACACATAATGAGGAAATATATGCTATTAAAGAATTCCCAACTGCAATTAGGAATATTAGCAAGAGCCTGTTTAAATTTCACTCAAGTAAAATTTAAACAGGCTCTTAGACGATAGTGAATAAACATAGATTTGAATAAAAAGGGATATTCAGAAAAACTCATTAGTGTAGCATTATTTTTATGACATTTGCCAATAATGCTAATGGGGGATATGATTAAAAATTGAAAAAAGTCAAAGTTGTAAAATCTCTATGTGATATTCCTTTCAAATATCACATGACACAAACTTTTTTCTAAAATTTATCTATAGTTTCCATATTAGAAATACTGCTATTTGGAGCAAAATAAATTTGATCTCGCATAATTTTTCCATTGTTAACATTAGTAGTCCAACCACCAATAGATGGTGTTTGATGATTTTCATTTATAAAGGCCATTCGATAAATATAAAAAAGATCAAGTGGATATGGCTTTGCACTTCCTGAAAATAGTTTTATTAGTAATAATATTGTTAGTAATAACAATATTACCTATCTTTGCACCAAAGTAATATTTGAAAATTATGGAGAATAAGCCTTTTATATTCGGAGTCGCAACATCAGGCGATAACTTTACCGATCGAGAGAAAGAAACTGAGCGTTTGTTGCTAAATTTTCGACATGGTGTAAATACTGTACTGATTTCGCCTCGTCGTTGGGGCAAGACTTCATTGGTACAGAAAGTGTGTCGCTTGGCGCAATCAGATAAATTGAAAGTTGTGTATCTTGATATTTTTTCGTGTCGTAGCGACCGAGATTTTTATGATGCATTTGCAGCTGCTGTTCTCAAACAAACATCTTCAAAGTTAGATGAGTGGTTGGAAAATGCCAAGCTGTTTCTTTCACGAATCAGTCCTAAAATATCAATGGGTACAGATCCAATGACGGATTTCTCCATATCGCTTGAAATGAATCCCAAAAGCAACGATATTGACGAAATTCTACAACTCCCCGAAAAAATAGCACAGAAAAAAGGCTATAATATTGTGATATGTATCGATGAATTTCAACAGATAGCCGAGTTCAAAGATTCCAAGACATTTCAGAAACGGTTGCGTACCGTATGGCAACTACAAAAATCAGTATCTTATTGCCTTTTCGGCAGTAAAAAGCATTTAATGAATGAGCTTTTTGAGAAAAAGAGCCTTCCATTCTATAAATTCGGTGATGCCATATATTTGTCGAAAATCGGGACATCGGATTGGGTCGATTATATATGCGGTCGTTTTGAAGCAACAGGCAAGCAGATTTCAAAAAAATTGGCCGAAAGAATATGCCAAATAGTGGATAACCACTCGTCTTATGTACAGCAGTTGGCATGGTTGGTATGGATACACACGGATAGAATTGCTACCGAGCAGGATTTTGAAGCGGCATATCAAGATATTATCGACCAGAATACTCCATTGTTTGAAAAACAGACCGAAAGCCTTACTACTTATCAGATGAATTTTTTGCGAGCGATTATTAATGGTGTTCATAGTGAATTCACAACACAAGAAATTATACATAAATATCAGCTTAGTTCATCGGCTAATGTTAGTATAGTAAAACGAGCTTTGGTCAAAAAAGAGCTTATAGAAATCGAAAAACGCCGAGTTTTCATTCCTGACCCAGTAATGAAAGTGTGGCTAAAAAAGGAATTGGGAATATAATGTAGCATATTGTCAGATTTTAGCAAAAATTCAATAATGGAATAACAAATCAGAATATGACAAAAAGAATTGAATATATAATTGATGAGATACTAGATTAATATATGTATGCATATCTTACATTTCGTCCTTGAATTATCAGATTCAGGAAAAGATTCGATGATATATAACACATTACATTTATCAAATTCTTAATTTAATTTTCAATAATAAAAAAGCACGGAAACAATCATTTTATTATATTTGCACCGTTCTAAAAATAAACAAAATGGACGATTATCATTCGGAATATTAACGTAAGGGTAGGATTTTATACAAATTCTACCTGTAAAAGTATAGGAGATTTGTATATGAAGACTTATCTGAACGGCATAAAACTTATGCCCGAAAAAATCTGGATGCCTAATTATTGGATCAATATCGAACAACCCGACAAGATCGATATCGATTATCTACTTAACGAGCTCAATGTTCCCGAGTCTTTTCTGAAAGACATAGAAGATCCTGAAGAAAGGCCACGTATCGAATACGAGGACGAATGGCAAATGATTATCCTTCGTATCCCGACGAAAGGTCATGATACCGGATATGCTTACGCAACAGTTCCTTTAGGCATTTTCTTAAAAAACGATCTTATCATTTCCGTATGTTTTTACGAAAATGAAATGATAGGGGATTTTATTCGATATAATCAACGTAAAGAAATAGGATTCAACAATCCTTATGATCTGGTGCTTCAACTCATATTTTCTGCGGCAGTATGGTATATGAAGTATCTCAAACAACTGAATATCATCATAAAGGAGAGCGAAAAAGAATTAGAAAAATCTATTAAAAACCGGGAGCTTCAGGCTCTGTTGCAGATAGAAAAATGTTTTGTCTTTTTTATAACCAGCTTAAAAGGGAATACCATTCTGTTACACAGGATCAAACACGATAAAAGAAGTAGTAAATACATCGATCCCGATCAGGTCGAAGATGTGGAAATAGAAATGAGACAAGCTCTTGAGACGTCAAACATATATAGCGACATCCTTGCCGGCATGATGGACGCATACGCTTCTGTGATCGGAAACAATATGGGAGATATCATGAAACAGCTAACCTCAATCTCCCTTATTCTCATGATTCCAACCTTAATTGCAAGCCTATACGGAATGAACGTACCCAATTCATTACAAAATAGTCCGTATGGCTTTCCTATCATTTTAATAGCATCAATCACTTTATCTACTTTCGGTGTATGGCTATTCCGTAAACGCCGTTGGTTTTAATTATTATGTTGGAATTTTTCTTAAATTAAGAAAGACTCCAACATATTTATTGCCCCTAAAAGGTTCTATATTAAACACTTTTCAAAACATCTGTACAAAATTCAAACAGACTTTCTATTATAAAAGAATCAAGAGATTATCTAAGTTCTAAAAGCCTGTCTAAATTTTCCGACAAAAAATATTATCAGGTTACTACTATATTACAAAAAATAAAAAACTCAAATCCTTTGCACTTTCTATGTAAATATCTTTCCTTTCTTATTTATATATATTAATTTTGATACCCTTTTTCTTTCAGAAAGATAAACGATACCTAACAAATATAAATATGAAAAAATTTTTACTTTATTCCTTTTCGTGGCTATTGTTTGCAGGCATGTTACCCTTGCGCGCCCAAGAAATTCCCACAGGCTATTATGACAAAGCTATAGGAAAAAGCGGAAAGGCTTTGCAAGAAGCATTATCTACGATACTAAATAACGGGGCTAAAGATGTCGGATATGACGGGCTATATTCCGTTTATCGAACTTCGGATAACCGGAACGGAAAGGTCTGGGACATGTACTCCGACATAACAAATTTTTCTTTTAGTAATACATGCGGGAACTATAAAAACGAAGGAGATTGCTATAATCGGGAACATTCAGTTCCCCAAAGCTGGTTTAATGAAGCTCGTCCTATGAAATCGGATGCATGGCTGGTATATCCGACAGATGGGAAAATAAACGGATACAGGTCAAACAATCCTTTCGGAGAGGTCGGCTCAAAATACAGCTCTTCGGCAAACGGTTTTTCTAAGTGGGGAACATCCGCTACTCCAGGGATAACCGGAACGGTATTCGAACCGAACGATATGTATAAAGGGGATTTTGCCCGTGCTTATTTTTATATTGCCACTCGATATGCCGATAAGTGCGGAAACTGGCAAAGTCAGGTATTCAGTTCTTCATTTCCTCACTTAGCCAAACCGACTTTGGATATGATGCTCCGCTGGCATCAAAAAGATGCTGTAAGTGAAAAAGAAATAGTCAGAAACGATGCCGTATATAACGAACAAAGGAACCGGAATCCGTTCATCGATTATCCCGAACTTGTCGATCTTATTTTCGGGAACAGGACCGACGAACCTTTTAATCCTGACGGAAGCGAACATCCTTACCTGACTTCTCCGTTAAGCGGATCGACAATAAACATTGGAACTACATTGTTTAATCACTCCGTCAGCAACAATATTCTCATACAAGGAAAAAATATCGAGAATGATCTGACTCTTACTCTTAGCGGAGCAGATGCAGCACTCTTTTCTCTATCGGAAACGATCGTTTCCGCATCGGATATCAACGACGGGAAACAAATAACTATAACTTATTCTCCTACAGAAGCCAGTCTGAATAACGCGACATTGACAATATCGGGAAAAGACCTGGCCTATTCTACACAAGTTACCCTAACCGGAAAAGCGATAGACGGATTTGCGGCATTAGACCCGATAAATATTACCAGTAATTCTTTTACAGCACAGTGGAGTGCGGCCAATGGTGCAACCGGATACTTGTTGGATGTCTATTATTTAGATAATACATCTTCAGGAGAGGAAGTCACAGTATTAAATACGAATTTTAAAGAACTGACCCAGATTCCTAAAGGCTGGGAAACTTCCGGATTTGCTGCGATAGAAGGCGATAACGGCATACGCCTGGCTTCGGGAAGTAGAGACGGATCTATCTCTACTCCGGCTCTCGACCTTTCGGGTAATGAGACTTCATTATATATAAAAGCCGCGCCATATAAAGGAGCTGCACCACTATATATTTATCTGGATGGTAAAAAGATAGATGAGCTGAATGTCAGCAGCCAAATAGAAAAAAAGATGCCGTTACCGGCCGGCACATCATCTTCGGTAATAAAATTAGAAGCCTCTTCGGACAAACGTATTTATGTTGAAGAAATCATCATCAGTAAAGGAGGCGGATACAAAGAAGTACGAGTAAACGGTTATCCCAAACAAGTAGGAAATACCCTTTCCGAAACAGTAACAGGGCTTACTCCTTCTACAGAATATTATTACACAGTTACTCCTATCGGAGGAAGCGCCTCGAAATCGAATGAAATCAAAGTAACGACTTCCGATGACCCTGCAGCTCTTCCCAACATAACAGATATTAGTTATTCTGTCATATATAGTAATGTAAACCGACTATATGTCTCTAATGCCCCGTCAAATACGAAAGTATATGTATTTACCATAGACGGACAATTGATTCTGGAACGCACTTTACATGATGAAAATCTTGAAGAATATACAATCGATACGGCAGGTGTTTATATTGTAAAAATAGTCTCACCGCAAGGAAGTAAAAGCAATAAAGTCATTATCGAAAATTAAATATTTCATTTTATGAAAATCAAATATTTTGTTTACCAAAGCATAATATCATTATTTCTTGCTCTTTCCACATATACTCTGTGGGCACAGATTCCTAATGGATATTATGATGCAATCGAAGGTAAAAAAGATAAAGATCTGAAGACTGCCTTATATCAAATTATCAGTAATAACGGATTCAAAGTTGTCGGATATAGTGGATTGTGGGATGCTTATAAAGACACGGATGCCCGTTCGGACGGAAAAGTTTGGGATATGTACTCAAATACTTCGAATTTCACATTTGTAACAGATCAGGATAAAGGTTCAGGAGGGACTATAGAAGGCGATAAATATAATCGGGAACACTCATTCCCGCAAAGTTGGTTTGAAAAAGCCTCTGGGGACATGAAATCAGATTTATTCAATGTTTACCCCACTGATAAACTTGTCAATAATAAACGAAGTAATTATCCGTATGGCGAAACAAATGGCGAGATTTATAAATCAGATAATAGTTTCAGCAAATTGGGGACATGCACCTTTCCCGGATATTCGGGGACTGTTTTCGAACCTAACGACCAATATAAAGGAGATTTTGCCCGTTCTTACTTTTACATTGCAACGTGTTATGAAGATGTATTTCCCCAGTTCGGAGGAGAAATGACTGCCGGAAATTCATATCCCGGTTATAAAGACTGGGTAATCGATCTTTTGTTGAAATGGCACAGAAACGACCAAGTAGATTCAAAAGAGATCGACCGGAACGAAGCCGTTCAAAAGAAACAGCATAACCGCAACCCGTTTATCGATTATCCCGAACTCGTTGAATATATCTGGGGAAACAAAAAAGGGACAGCATTCAATCTGTCAGCATCGATAAACCAAGCAGATATGAACTCTATACATGTCTCGACAAGGGAGGGCTCAATAGTCGTCACGACTTCTGTTCCCGTACATGTTTTTCTATATAATACTTACGGGACTTTGATACAATCCCAAAACGGACAAGGAGAAATATATATACCGGCAAATCAATCAGGTATTTATATTCTGAAAATTCAAAACGACAAACACATCATTACACAAAAAATAAGACTTTAACTATGAACGGTATGTTCTCGAAAGTAAAAATTTCTTTTCTACTTTTTCTCGGAATATCTTTACAATTATGGGCACAGATTCCTGACGGATATTACGATAGTGCATTTGGGAAAAAGAAAGCCGAACTAAAAACGGCCTTACACAAAATTATAGGAAAAGCCGATGTCTTAGACTATGGCAGCGGAGCGGGTAAAACTTGGTCTGGTTTCGTTCAAACGGACGTCGATGATGAAGGTTATTATGTAGATATGTATTCGCCCAACCGAGTAAAAGCCAACGGAAATTCTGCCGGATCGGGAATGAATATAGAACATTCTTTCGCAAAGAGCTGGTGGGGAGGTACAAAGAATCAAGCATATAAAGATATACAGCAATTAAGACCGTCCAATTCAAAAGCCAATTCAAGTAAAGGAAGCTGGCCTATGGCGATAGTCGATGGAAAAACGACTTACGATAACGGAGTAATCAAAGTCGGGAAATCTTCAAGTCGTCCCGGCGGCGAAATAACGGCATGGGAACCGAGCGACCAATATAAAGGAGATTTTGCTCGCATTTATATGTACATGGTTACTTGTTATGAAGATTTCAGCGAAAAATGGACAGGAAACTCGGTAAACCAGCTCGATAATAACACCTATCCTGTTTTTGAGGATTGGACGATAAAAATGTTATTGGAGTGGTGCGAAAAAGATCCCGTCGATGACTGGGAAATAGCCCGGAATGACAAAGTCTATAAAATACAAGGAAACCGGAATCCGTTTGTCGATCATCCCGAACTTGCCGAATATATCTGGGGAAATAAAACAGAGACGGAATGGTATCCTGAGGATAATAATGAACCGACAATTATTTCTCCCAAAGATAAATCGGAAATCGACCTCGGCATGACCGCCATCAATTATCCTTTATCCCAGGAATTATTAATAAAGGTCCGCAATCCCGAAGGGAATATTTCCTTATCGGTAAGCGGTACTGGATTTTCTGTCACTCCTGAAACGATCACGGCAGAAGAAGGAAAAACCGGGAAAAATGTTACCCTTACCTATACTACGGCAACAGAAGGACGGTCAGAAGGAAGTTTAACCGTTTCTTGCGGATCTTTGGTTTCTAATGTAAATCTAAAAGCCGAAGCCGTCGATGGCATTCCTGCTCTTCAAGCTACGGACATTACAAAAAATTCATTTACGGCAAATTGGATAAATCCGGCGCACATACAGGATATATCTCTTACGGTATATCAAAACTCATCGGGTTCTCTTCTTCCGGGATTCCCGAAAATAGTCGATGAAAATACGACAAAAATGGAAATATCCGGATTAACGCCCGACACAGAATACTACTACAGTTTATCAGGAGGAGGCTTGACATCCAATACGATCACTGTTCAGACTCTGCCGTTAAATCCTCATATAGAATCCGATTTAGAAGACGGAGACCTGCTTTTCACTACAATAACAGGTTACGCATCGGACAGCAAACGCATACGAATATCCGGAACAGACACTTCGCTCCCATTGCAAATAAATACTGAAAGTCCGTTCGAATTATCGGTAAATCAACAAGATTGGAATACTCAACTTGTCCTTCCTGCAGAAGGCGGATTAGTTTATGTCCGCCTATCGGCTTCAGAAGCACCGGGAAATTATTCTGCCGATTTAACGATATCTTCATCCGAAATAGAAGAAGAATCCGAACCTTTATCCGGAGTTATCGAAATAAAAAAAGCATTTTCCGAAACTTTTGAGAATGGAACAAAAGGAAGCTACAATAATGGGAATGTCGAATGTACAGCTACAGAATGGTATATGGAAAATTCCCTAATCGGGACTCAACCGGGAGATAAAAAGAACGGAAAACAATCGGCTCGTATAAAAGGGTCGATCGAAACGACTAAAGATAAACCGGGAGGTATCGGCATGATTTCTCTATACGGTGCAAATTTCAGTAGCGATAACGACGGTAGTTTCAGTTTGTTTTACTCAACCGATCAAGGGTCGACTTGGAAAACCATTCAAAAGTCGGAAACATTGACAAATACATTGCAAAAATTTACATACATAGTTAACGAGCCGGGTAACATCCGAATCAAAATAGTGAAGGATAAAGGAGACCGCATCAATATCGACGATATAGAAATAAGCGATTATGATAACCCCGACGGAATTACACAAACCGAGGGCTCTTTCTTCAAAATATATAGCTTTCGGAATGAACTGGTTATCGAATCTCCTCAAGAAAATACCTTTGCAATATATGATATTACCGGTGCTTATATAAACCGATACGAAGTAAACGGAAATATTCGCATTCCCCTTTCTGCCGGAGTATATTTAATAAAAAACCTCTCTGACGAAAAAACTATAAAAATAAATATAAACCGATAAACACTGTTCAGCAAAACTAAAAAGAGGAAGCCGATTATTATTTGGCTTCCTCTTTTCTTTTTACAACACACACTCACATAATTACCTCTCATAATGGTAATCTCTCAATTGAGACTGCAATTGCTGACGCGTCATATAGATACGGCTTTTTATCGTTCCGATAGGCAGATGCATTTCATCGGCAATTTCCTGATATTTATAACCGGCAAGATAAAGTGAAAAAGGAACACGATATTCTTTTGAAAGATTATTGATCGCTTTATTTATTTCTTTGACATTATATAAAGATTCAGGAGTATCGTCCGAAGGATCATTTGCAACAGATTTCATTATTGTTTCGTCCTCATTATCATAAACCGTTCTGCGATTGACGTTACGGTGATAATCATTAATAAAAATATTACGCATGATCGTATACATCCACCCATTCAGATTTTCATAATGAACTAATTTTTCTACATTGCTAAGCACTTTAAGAGAAGTTGCTTGCAACAGGTCTTGAGCATCATCTCGATTCATGGTCAGGCTATAAGCAAAATTGAACAAGCTCTTTTGCATCCCGATTAACAGACCGGTCATTTTTTTTTCGTCCATATTATTATCTGTCTTTAAAAATTAAACATTTGTAATCCATTTCCCTTTTGGATGTTACAAATGTACAATTGAAGTTATAAGTATATTGTAAGTATTATAAGGTAGGGTATAAAGATTTTATAAAGAAATCATCAATATAAATAAATATGCAATATTATCCACTATTATGCACATAATAATGCAAAAACGATTATACATATAACAATAAAAAGACACCTCTTTTAATAACAGATTTACCACAAGAAAAAAGCGAAAAAAAATGGAAATAAAGTTTCTAAAAGCTTGTCCAATAAATATTACGAAAATCCATGAGAATTGAGAACAAAGTGTAAATAGAAACTCAAAAAAAAGGTTGCCTGCAAACAGACAACCCTTTCATATTTTTACAGATATAACCGATTATTTCAATTTTGCCAGCGCTTCTTTTATACGCCGTAGAGCTTCAACCAAGTTTTCGTCAGAAGTCGCATACGAAAAACGCAAACACTCGGGAGTTCCGAATGCAGCACCACCGACTGTTGCGACATGACCTTCTTCTAACAAGAACATTGCCAGGTCCGCAGCATTTTCTATTTTACGGTCTCCGAAAGACTTTCCAAAATAGTAACTTACTTCAGGAAAAAGGTAAAAAGCACCCTGAGGAACGTTTACTTTAAATCCGGGAATCTGTTTTGCCAGATCGACAACCAAATTACGACGACGTTCAAATGCCTTGCGCATCTCTCCGACACACGATTGATCGCCCGCAAAAGCTGCGACAGAAGCCTTTTGAGCAATAGAACTCGGACCGGAAGTGTATTGACTCTGCAATTTATTACATGCTTTTGCCAACCAAAGAGGCGCAGCAATAAAACCGATACGCCACCCGGTCATTGCATAAGCTTTCGATACTCCGTTTATGATAGCTACACGATCACGGATATTTTCAAACTGGGCAATACTCTGATGCCCTCCTATATAATTAATGTGTTCATAAATTTCATCAGCCAATACAATCACTCGGGGATATTTAGCCAATACATCCGCTAAAGCTTTTAATTCTTCTTTCGAATAAACACTTCCTGTCGGGTTAGACGGCGAACATAAAATTAACGCTTTGGTTTTAGGCGTAATCGCAGCTTCGAGCTGAGCAGGTGTAATTTTGAAATCCTGATCGATACCTGCCGTAATAATCACGCTTTTACCTTCGGCAAGCTTCACCATTTCTACATAGCTCACCCAATACGGAGCAGGAATAATCACTTCGTCTTCCGGATCGATAAGACTCAATATCGCGTTACAAATAGATTGTTTTGCACCGTTCGACACAACAATCTGGTCGGGAGTGAACTCCAGCGCATTTTCATTTTTCAGTTTCGCACATATAGCTTTACGCAGATCCATATATCCGGGAACCGGAGAATAGAACGAAAAATTATCATCAATCGCTTTTTTCGCTGCGGCTTTAATGTGATCGGGGGTATTGAAATCAGGTTCTCCTACACTTAAATTGATGATGTCTATTCCTTGAGCTTTCAATTCATTACTTTTCTGCGACATGGCCAACGTCTCTGAAGGAGAGAGGCTTGCCAAACGTTCTGAAATCTGATTCATGGGTGATATTTGTTTAAATTATTACTTTCTGCATTTTAACTATTTTACGCTTGCAAATATAAGACAATCTTAAATGATAGCAAACAATATACCTAAATATTTCGATATACAATAACAAAAATATGGGAAATACACGCAATAACAGAACAATATGTCACAAAATTAAGGAAAGTAAAAACTTTTAAGATAATCCAGGATCTGCGAGAAAGCCCCTTTTTTATTTTTAAGAATATTCTAAAGACAGTATAAATTCCTTGAAAATGCTTTTTCGGAAATTTCGAGAAATCAATACAAACCGTAATTTATTTTCAACACACGAAATTCGGTGCGACGGTTTATCTGATTGGCGATTTCCTGCTGATCTTCAGGTAATGCGAGAATATATTCTTCGGTAAGCACATCTCCTTCTTTAAACATCGGATACTTCTGTGCCATTTTTTTGGTTATCGTTTTAGGCTGACTTTCACCGTAACCTTTCGGAGTAAGACGATCTGCCGCAATCCCTCCGGCTATCAAATAATCTACGACAGATTTTGCCCGACGCTCCGACAAATTCAAATTATAAGCATCCGTTCCTTTCATATCGGTATGTGCACCCAACTCGATCGTCACATTCGGATTGTCTTCGAGCATTTTTATCAACTCATCCAACGCTGTCGCCGACTCGGGACGCAATGTAGCCTTATCAAAATCATAAAATATATTTTCGATCAATACCGGTTTCGTTATAGATGCAAGAATAAAGTCGACCGAATAGGTGATATTTTTTTCTTCATCACTAGTACGCATTTCATTTTTGGCATTCAAGAATCCCCGGCATCCGGCCATCATTACATAATCCGTACCTAAACTTAAAGGAAATTTATAAGTTCCGTCCTTACGGGCTATAGCTTTTTGATTAGAACCATCTTTACCGACAATACGGATAATCGCATCCGGAACAGGTTCTTCGTCACGGTCGATAACGACTCCGGTCACCCACACATTGATCGTAGGCAATTCAAAACTATAAATATGGTCATATCCTCGGGCATCATTACGGTTAGAACTGAAAAATCCGGATTCACCCAGTCCGAACGTAATACCGAAATCATCAGAAGGAGAATTGATCGGATATCCCAAATTTTCAATCTGCCAAACCCCATACTCATTCATTTTTGCCTTAAACAGATCAAGCCCCCCCATTCCCGGATGCCCGTCTGATGAAAAATACAGATCTCCGTTTTCACGAATATACGGAAAAACCTCATCTCCCGGAGTATTTATCTGACTCCCCAGATTTTCCACTCCTCCTTTTTCATCATTCAGAGCGATACGCCAAAGATCCTTTCCTCCGTATCCTCCAGGCATATCTGAGGTAAAATACAGATACTCTCCATCAGGCGACACTGCCGGATGTGCAAAAACAGACAACGTATCCCCGGTAATCTCGTATTTTTGCGCAGCACTCCATTTAGCCCCGGAACGCGACGAAGTAAATATCTCGACAGATGTATCCGAATTGGGCTCTCTTCTTGCTTTTGTCAAATACATTGTACTGCCATCGGGACTGAAACTGATAATTCCCTCGTCCAGCTCGGTATTCACCTCCCCTTCTACCAATTCGGGACGCATCCATGCCCCTTTTTCATCCTTTTTTGAAAAGAAAATATCATTATTCTTCACTCCTGTAATATCGCTCTTGTTATTTCCTGAAGCCTTGTCGTTCGTAGAAGAAAAATATAATTGATCATAATCACTTCCCAAAAACATCGGACTACATTCGCTTCTTCTGGAATTAAACAGATTAGCCCGCTTTACAACATAACGTGTCGGCTTAGCCTTTAACTCCACAGCCAATTCACATCCTTTTTTCCCGTTTAATGCCAAAGGATCATCCGGCTTCTTTTCCAAATAAAGGTCATAATTCTTTATCGCATCTTTATATTTGCCCTGCATTTGAAGCGCTCTACCCAAATATAAATAAGCCGTACTATCCGGATAATGGTATCTGATCGCATTTTGATACGCCCCGGCACAACGAGGAGCGGAATTCAACATGCGATAACAAGTTGCCATACGGAATGCTATCTTGCCCCTAAGCGCCCGTTCTTTACGAGGAGAGGTCTTATTATATACTTTACGATATGTCGCTGCGGCGGCGAAATATTCTCCCCGGCGAAATTGTCCGTCGGCCGTGCTCAGTTTTGCACTGTTGCATCCCGTAAACAACCACGCTAATAAAAAAAGAGATAAAGGCACGTATATCCGCTTCAACATCAAATGCAAATTATTTTATAGTTTATACGGCATATTCCGCAAATTATTGTACATCCGCTCCAATTTAATCAGGCAATAACAGAGAACTGTCTCCATAACTTAAAAAACGGAAATCGTGAGACAAAGCATAATCGTATATCTCCCGCCACCTTCCGTCTACAAAAGCCGAGACCAATAATAATAAAGTGCTTTGCGGCTGGTGAAAATTAGTAATCATTCCTCTGACAATCTTAAACGTATATCCCGGAGCAATTATAATTTGCGTAGCTGTTACGAGTTTCGACAGACCTTTTCGGTCTAAATAATCTACAATATTCCGCAACGCTTTCCGATAATCGATCTCCGCCACCGTATCGTCGTAAGGCTGCCATTGTCCGACTTTCAACTCTTCCGGAACAGCATCGGGATTGTACTCTAACGTCCGACCGATATAATAAAGACTTTCCAATGTACGCACCGAAGTTGTTCCTACGGCAATAATCCGACGGTCGGTTTCGGCAAGAGAAGCAATCAATGAACGTTCGACCGAAATAAACTCGGTGTGCATTTCGTGACCTTCGATCGTTTCGCTCTTCACCGGCTTGAATGTCCCCGCCCCGACATGCAACGTCAATTCCAGACACGGAATGCTTTTCTCTTTCAGAGCAGCCAATACATCTTCCGTAAAATGAAGTCCGGCCGTAGGAGCAGCAACAGATCCCTCTATTTTTGAATATACTGTCTGATAAGTCTCCTTATCGCTCTCTTCCGTTTCCCGATTCAAATAAGGGGGAATAGGGAGTTCCCCGATAGCATCGAGCAAAGCAGCAAAAGAGATTTGCGGATTATCCCATGAAAAACGAATCTCAAAACTATTTCCGTACGCATTCAGCCGATCAGCATTTAAAGTCACGGATTTACCCTCTATAATAACCGTCCGGGATAATGTTCCACTTTTCCACTTTTTTAAATTTCCGACCATACATGCCCAAACACATTCCCTGTCGGACTGGAACGACAACAAATAATCATTCGGAGAAAGAGGTTCAAGGCAGAATATTTCGATCAACGCACCTGTCTCTTTCCTGAAATGAAGCCGTGCCTGTATCACTTTCGTGTTATTGAACACCAACAGGCTATTTTCCGGCAACAGATCGGGTAAATGAAAAAACTCGGACTCGGAAACCGAACCAGAACGATATAACAGCAATTTAGAACGGTCTCTTTGCGATAAAGGGAATTTTGCAATGCGCTCATCCGGCAGCGGATAATTGAATTCTTCGATACGTATATCTCGTGTTTTTTGCATAATCTATTGAATATATCTACAAAAATAAGCAACTTTGTGAGATAAACAGATAAAGATATGGTTAAAGTAGGTGATAGAGTACGCTTCCTGAACTCTGTGGGCGGAGGAATCGTAAAAAAAATAAATAAAGATATTGCTTTGGTCGAAGAGGAAGACGGGTTTGAAACTCCCGTACTGTTACGGGAATGCGTAGTGATAGAAGCCGGGAAAAAATACAGCGATCCTGTTCCTGAAAAACGGACTGATTCGCCTCAAATATCCCGGAATATTATTCAAGAAGAGGAAGAAGAAGCAGAAGATGAACTGCCTCTACTCGAAACGCCGGAAGGAGAACGTCTAAACATTTTATTAGCATTCGTACCGGAAGAGCGGAAGAATCTGCAAACCACTTGTTTCGATGCCTATTTAATAAACGACAGCAATTATTTTCTCGATTTTACCTATTCCTGCAAAACGGACGCAGGTTGGCTCGTAAGATACCACGGATCTGTCGAACCCAACATAAAGCTACACCTGGAAACATTCGGAAAAGAGATATTGAACGACCTGGAACGTATCTGCATTCAGGCAATAGCTTATAAAAAAGAAAAAGCATTCAAACAGAAAAATCCTATATCGGTAGAACATCGCATCGACACGGTCAAATTTTATAAACTGCATAGCTTCCGGGAAAATGATTACTTCGATGAAGATGCCTTAATCTTCCCGATCGTACGCAATGATATTCCTGAACGATCATTCATCATAGATCCCGTTGAGATCGAAACTGCCATAAAACAAAAAAAAGATTCGGAAAAACCGGAACGGCAGGCAATCAAAAAGAAACACCGTCCGATAAACGAACCTTTAGAAATAGACCTCCACATTAACGAACTTCTCGATACCACTGCAGGAATGAGTAACTCCGATATACTTCAATATCAACTGCAAAAAGTAAGGGAAATTCTGAATGAACACAAAAACGAGAAAGGCAGAAAAATCATATTTATACACGGCAAAGGCGATGGCGTATTACGCAATGCATTGATAACCGAATTAAGAACAAAATATAAGACTTTCTATTATCAAGACGCATCTTTCCGTGAATACGGATATGGGGCAACCCAAGTTACAATACGTTAAAATATAAACCATTATACATAGAGCGATAGACTTTAATTCTATCGCTCTATATATTGTTATCCTCCGATACTCCCAATTCGTCAAGCATCTTGGGATAATTATTTATAAAGTACTTTGTCAACTTAAACTGGTCAGTCTCTTCATAAGTCACCGATTCGAATCCGTTATTCGTTATGCGGTAAATATCAGCTCCGGGATAAGACAACAATATAGGGGAATGAGTAGCGATGATAAACTGAGACTTGTTGTCCACCAGTTCTTTCATCCGAATCAGCAGTCGGAACTGGCTGGAGATAGACAAAGCCGATTCCGGTTCATCGAATATAAACAAGCCGTTCCCCGACAGTCGATTCTGAACAAGGGCCAGAAAACTCTCACCATGCGAATACTCATGAAGCATACCGCCATAATTTATCATTTGAAATGCACGGCCCGAAATACGATCCAATTCACTGGATACATTATAAAAACTCTCGGCTCTGAGAAAATAGCCGTCTTTATTCCGGTAAGCCGATCTCACCAATTTAAGATCATTGAACAGGCTCGAATGAGAATCATAAGTGTGATAATTCAGATTAGGACTACCTCCTTCCGGATTGAATCCGGCACAAATGGCAAGGGCTTCGATAAAAGTAGATTTTCCTGCCCCGTTTTCTCCGGTAATAAACGTAACGCTTTCCCGGAACTCAAACTCATCCATGTGTAATATAGACGGAATATTATAGGGATATTCGCATCTTTCTTCTATCGGTTTACGATTTATTATACGCTTGATATAAATCATAATAGAATAATTTCGTTTTTGTCACGCTCGACCAAGAAATATCGATAACGAGCGACTCGTATTAATGATCTTTTTTTAAAATGGATTCTAATCTCCGAAACATTTCCAGTTTATAATCCAGTCCGAAATCAGGATCGGATGCCATTTGTCTATATTCAGGATCAATTTCGATAATCTGATTCTTTTCCGATATAGGGTCTGACGGATCATCAAACTCGGCAACCTCGATCTCAAATTCCAACCCCTCTCTAAGTTTCTGAAAAGAACAGATAAACGGGTCGGAACATCCTCCCTCAATACAAAAATAATGCGTATTAATCAGTGCGATAACAGATACTTGTTCTCTTAATGACCCTATCTTATAGGTACGTCCTAAATGCTTGACAATAAATCCCAACATACGATTTACAATTATATAATTCCTTTTTCTTCAAGTTCTCTTTTTAACTCTAAATAGCGTCCTTCCAACTCTTCCCGATTCTTTAATTCTTTGGAGATTATTTGAGAAACCGCCTCTATATCGGTAAATCGCACTTTAATCCGATCACCCTTTTTCATATCTTGAGCTATCCATTTTGTTACACTCTCGGCATCATTACCCCTAACGAGTAAATAAGCCTTATTGCTGTTGAGAGTCATATCTACCGAAACGCTAACACTACCATATTCGACACCCGCATAGATAGGCTCTTCGTTATTTTTTATTATTTCAAATCCTTTCATAATTTCAATTAAATAGGTTTTGGACAATACTATGTTCCTCCCAATAAACAAATATCTTTGCTCTCACTTGCATCATCTTGCAAACATAGCAGAACTATATATCACGGCAACCTCCGTACTTGGAAAAGCATCTCCCAATGAAACAGACAGAACAATCATATAATAACAGCGTCTTTTGTATAAGACAAACTGTTATAATAAATTTTCCTCCTTAAGAATCTTTTCTATCTCACGGAATTTCTCAAGTTTCCAATTCCACTCCAACAATTCATCTTTTTCCTCAATTATATTATTATATTCCGGATCGATCAAAGTATAGCAATCTTCCGATACATCATCAAACTCGGCAACTTCAATTTCAACGTCCAACCCCTCTCGTATTCTTTGCCATGACCCGATTCTTGATCCTGACATATTTCCTCCTTCCAGAATAAACTCATTCCGCTGAATTACCAAAGAGCAGATTATAGTAGCAAAAGAGTCATCAGAGCCAATTTTACATCTTTTCCCTAAATGGGTAATAACAAATCCTTTCATTTTATGAGACCTTTTTCTTCAAGTTCTTTCTTTAACTGCAAATATAATTTTAATAACCCAGTTCTATCTACCGGATAACTTTTAACGGGAGGAGTTACTTCTTCTATCTCGGCAACCTTGATTTTTATCTTATCTCCAAAATCGAGTTTTTTTCTAACCCAAATAAACCTCTGCTGCATAGTATCCTTTCCACTTGCGACAATTTCTTTATCGATATTATCGATGTATAATTCTACTGAAACAATCGAGTCTGAAGAAACAAAGACCGAATCTTCTCCATTGATATTTATTTCAAATCCTTTCATATTATCTCACTTAAGTCTCGGACATATACCCATCCTTTTCAACGAAAAGGATAAATCTATCATAGCATGAATAACTTAATACTACAAAAAACCTTCTTCTTTGAGCAATTTTTCAAGCGCATAATAATCCGCCAAATCTTTAGCCCACATCTCATCGCTTTTTTCCTGATTCGATTTTTCTCTTTCAGGAAAAAACTTCTCAACCGATATCGGCATTGAAGATCGATTAAGTTCAGCTATCTCTATATCAATGACATCACCGGTATTCATCAAGGAATTAAGCCAAGTATAAGAATTCTTTTCCCTATCCACACCCACCAAACTGGCCGCACTCTGTTCCTTCTCACTCTTAGTGCATACCATCAGACTAACTCCAAAATCAGACGAGACATCGATCTCTTCTCCATTAAAAAAGATTTTAAGACCTTTCATTTTAACAGACCTTTTTTTGTTAAACGTTCTTTCAGCTCACTATATCTTCTATACAGATTTTGGCGGTCAACAATTGTGCGCTTTACGGGCAAATCACTTTCTTCCATTTCTGTGGCGACTATTTTGATTTTATCACCGATTGTCAGATCTTGTCTAACCCACCATTGATGCTCTTGCCTTTCAGTGTCCAATCCCGAGACTGTTATACAAAATTTATCACAGGTTTGATCTACAATAATCATAGAAACACCATGCTTTATTGCGATATTCACTTTTTTATCATTAATATAAATAGTAAAACCCTTCATACTTATTTGGTTATTTTAAAGGAATCAATCCCTCTTCGATAAGTTTTTTCTTCAATCTATTATACGAAGCCAACAATAATTGATTTTCCTGCTCCTTATCATTCACATCCCGGATAAAGACAGGCATGGAAACATCAGACTCATCTATATCCTCATACGTTATCGAAAATTTATCTCCGGGTTTAAGATCCTCACTGCACCATTCCGGGAAAAGACCTTGTTCGTCCATACCTCCGAAATGCAATCTCAACACGTCTATATCATTTTTATTCGAAATAATTATTCCCGAACAAGCATTTCTTACAGCCCCCGATATTGTTTTGTCATTCCATTTCAACGTAAAACCTTTCATAATAATCCCCGTTCTTTTATTAACGACTCTAACTGATAAAATTGTTCTAATTTCGAAATAGGCCGTTCTACATCTTTCTTTTTCGTCTCTACCGGCTCTGTCATTTGGTCGGTTTCAACAACTTCAAATTCAAAGATATCGCCCAACTCTATGGGAACTATCGGATACCAAACCCGACCGAGCTGTTCATCATAATCGACACTACCCGCATAAAAAAATGACTCTCCCCGAACATCATGCATATCGACAACTAACAAATCACCATCTTTGACAGCGGCAATCGTATTTTTTCCTTTATAGCTAATTTTTAGACCTTTCATATACTAATAATCAACAAGTAACAATATTCAGAAAATTTTCAAGCACCGAATACATGCAATCCTTTCTCACAAAATTTTATATCAACCCTTCATCCATAAGTTCTTGTTTCATCCGATGATATGATTCCAACAGCTTAAACTCATCGACAACATCGATAAACTCTGCAAATGCAGAAATTTCCGACTCATCTATATCCGTATATTTTATTGAAAGTCGATCTCCGGCTTCAAGAGTTTTCGTACACCATACACAAGAATGTGCCAGTTTATCCATACCGCCAAACTCTAATCTAAAGATATCATTCTTTCCCGTAATAGTTATAGTGGAACATCCGTCCATTGCCCCAGCAAATACCTCACCATTCAATTTTAATATAAAGCCGTTCATAGCAATCCCCTTTTCTTTAATAACGCCTCCAACTTATAGAAACTCTCCAACTTTGAAATCGGAGATTTAATATTTGCTATATCGGTCATAATCGTAGATTCCGTCATACCATCTGACTCAATTACCTTAATATCGATTACATCATCCGGTTTTATCGGTTCATTTGAGAACCAAACCTTCCTGCTTTTCTTACCACGATCTGTACTTCCCGCATAAATAAAAGCCTGTTCTTTACTATCATTAATAAGAATAACTATCGACTCTTCATTTTTAGCAGAAATTGTTGTGGTCACTCCACGATAATTAACTTCAAAACTTTTCATTTTCATTCTATTTTGCCTGTTTATTCACCACTCTATAATATTACAAACGGCTTATTTATGCTTAGCGTAAGGAGTCGATATACAAGTCACATTAAAAAAAATCGTGATAGTATTATCTTCTTTTAGGTCAGAATCATAATAACTCCATAATCCATTATCACGAAATTATAAAGTATCGAACTATCTAAAGTCATATCAGATTCTCTTCTTTTAGAATCTCCTCTAATTTTCTAAATTCCTCAAGTTTGCACTTCAAATTCCAATCAACATCAGCTTTCTGTTTATCTATCATTTCGATATACAGAGGATCGATCTGACAAGTATCTTTATAATTATCAGCGGTAATCGGGATAGAAGCCTCATCAAATTCAGCCACTTCGACATCAAGTTCAATCCCGTCTCTCTGCAATTGAAACGAACTTATGTAAGGCTGTCCACTACTCCCTTCAAGAATAAACTCATTTCTTACCAACGTCACGTTCAACGTAGCATCAGATTCAGAAGAACCGACTTTAAAATTTCGGCCTAAATATTCAACAATAAATCCTATCATCTCTCACTCTTTCCTTCCAATTCTTTTTTAAGAGTATAATATCTCTCTATTAATTCCGCCCTATCAATCGGATAGCGTTCTAATAAAGGATATATCTCCTCATCGACCTTCGTTACTCGTATTTTTATTTTATCTCCCAATTTAAGTTTTCGCTTATGCCATCGAAGGTAATACGACTTCGAATCTATTCCATCTATACACATAATGTCATATCCATGTCCTATATTCATCATTA
Organism: uncultured Coprobacter sp.; assembly: GCF_947855755.1. Taxonomy (NCBI): domain Bacteria; kingdom Pseudomonadati; phylum Bacteroidota; class Bacteroidia; order Bacteroidales; family Barnesiellaceae; genus Coprobacter; species uncultured Coprobacter sp. Next base: position 156,896 of record NZ_CANUAR010000003.1, on the reverse strand, counting down.
CATGCACCAAATTATCAGAAATTACAGAAATCTCTTCCTCACCATTAATTGCAATCCTGAATCCTAACATATTTATATACTTTGCAAAACATTTGATAATCTTAGAACCTATTTAAATTTTTCCGATAAAATTATGTCCTTAAACTTTTTTTAGAATCTCCTCTCGAACTGTTTTCTCATTCTTGTACGTCACGTAATCCCCAACATCCTTGAAAACATCTCTAAAAAAGACCTTATGCAAAATTTAGACAGATTTTTAAAATGCCGATAACCACCGAGTGATAAGATCTATAAATTTATAAAAAGAATACATAGATACTAAAATGGCTATTTTGTTTTATTTTTATTTAACAATAAAACCTTAAAGATATTGCATTATCCAACGCAATCAATAAAATACAGAAGATTACAAATAAAACTGATAAAAAGAAAAGATTTTCAAATGATTATTCAAATTTTATAACAACTATATTCATAAAATTCTTTACCGTTTTCGGCAATTCCCGAATTCCATTTCTGCATGCCGCATTTTTCACATAAACGAACAGAGGCCTTATTGGAAGCATACATGCGGGCAAGTACACATTTCGCTTTTAATGAAGCAAATGCATAATTTATCAATCCTCGGCATATTTCCGTTCCATACCCTTTTCCCCAATAAACAGAGTCTAAGAGCCTGTCTAAATTTTCCAATTAGAAAATATTATCAGGTCATTTTTGTGTTTTCTTCCGGTCTTTTTTCCCGTTTTTACTCGTCAGATAGCCCGCTATCCTCCTCATAAAAACAGAAAAACATCCTCGAAAGAAATTCTCAAAACTGACCCGAGCAAAATTTAGACGAACTATATAAATATACAATTAAAAAGAGGACAAAACTTTCACTCAACCTCATTTTAGTTGATGGGAAGATATAAATCCGTCCACATAAGGAGTATCGGATTTTATTACAGCGAAAGCCTGTCTGACGAGCTTGTTGGCAACGGCTATGAGAGCCACCTTAGAGGGTTTTCCGTTTGCCTTCAATCTTTCGTAGCACTCTTTACATGCGGAGTTTCCACGCAATGCCGACCACGAGGCCACATAAAGCAAAGATCGTAAGTTCGCGTCACCATTGCGGTTTATCCCCCCTTTGACGTACACGGACGTTCCTGATTGCTGGTAGGTGGGACATATCCCAATGAAACGGGAAACCTGCTTGGCATTGTCAAAACAGGCGAAAGCGCCGGTTGCCACTATCAGGGCCGTAGCCAAGGAGATCCCGATCCCTTTGATGGATGTGAGGAGTCTGAGCTGTCTGTCAAACTCGGACGAAGCCAGATCTGCAAGCTCGGATTCCAAAGCCTTTATTTGAGCGGCCAAAAAAGAAATGGTCTTGTCCAGAGCTTTCATCCCATTCCTGTCTTGAAAAGGGAGTACTACAAGAGAGCATTTCAGATTCCTGCTTGCCGTGAGCTGTTTCTTCAACTGCCTAATGATCGTCTTCTTCTGTTTCAGGAGCATGAGGGTTTCGGAAGGCATCTTGTAAGCGGGAGGATTCATCTTCTCCCCATACATGGCGATCAGGCAGGCGTCTTTGGTGTCGGTCTTTGTGACGGTCATCATCATACGAGAGAAGTGCTTGATTTGTTTAGGGTTCACCATACTGGCGGCTATTCCCTGCCGGTCAAGCAAGTATAGGAGAAGAAAACCGTAGTTTCCGGTGGCTTCCATCACACAATGATGCTCGGATACACAAAGCGATCCGATAAAACTCCTGATCCCTTTTACGGTGTTGGGGTAAGTACGGGTTCGATATCCCGATACGGTCGGATAAGCGGCTACAAAACAGCTCTTGCCGATGTCGATTCCAATGTAAGTCATAACGTCTTTTTTTTGTGTTGAATACATCCTGTAACCTATCGTCGCTAACTCGGGATCAAAACTCCCAACGAACTATCCAGATTTCAGATGTAAAGACATGGGGACGGAACGTCTAAAACGGCTTCTTGAACCTCTGGCTCTTCGGTCTTGATCCATGTCTATTCAAAGTTATTTATATTTATAACAAGAGTGCAAATGTACGACAGGCTCTAAAATATACCCTAATTCAAAAATTCTATTTTCCCGATCGAAAGAAAACAATCCAGCCTCACCGATAACCACTCCCGAATCCTTAAGCTCAACTATAAAAATACCGTATCCATAAGAATAGCTTTTATTTATCCGGGAATATTTATCCCTAAGCTCGAATATCGTCCAATCATATCTACCGTCAGAAATATACCTCATATTCTTCTCCTGTGTATAGATAGAGAACATAATATCCAAATCTCCTTCTACCACATCCCTGACAACCAACCGATTTGTTTCAAATCTGGCCATGAGAAAATATCAATGAGTATCCCGAACAATAAGATCTTTCATACCCGAAGTCATTGTAACTTGCGTATTTACAGAATCGACTGCATAAATAAAATAAGCATTCAATTGCAACTTTTCTGCTAATTGCAGACTTTTATCAATCCCCATAACCATGAAAGCCGTAGCATAAGCATCGGCAGTCATGCAATCGGGTGCAATCACCGTAGCGCTGAGTAAAGAATGCTGAACAGGATATCCGCTGACCGGATCTATCGTATGAGCTACCTTTTTACCGTTTTCATATCTGAAATTACGATAATTACCCGAAGTTGCCATTGCCCCATCGCAAATTGCCACAATTTCTTCTATTTCACCCATTACACTTTCACTATCTTCTTCAGGCTTATTGATTCCCACCTGCCAGCACTCGCCTTTGGGATTACGCCCTTTACCGACCAACTCGCCACCGATTTCCACCAAGAAATTCTCAATACCTTTCGACTCTAAAAGTTCAGCAACAACATCAACGGCATATCCCTTGGCTATTGCCGAAAAATTAAGAGACATACGCCGATCTTGTTTTATCACCTTCCCATTATCTAAAGAGATCTTATCCATCCCGACAAATTGAAGCAAGCTGTCTATATCGTGTGACGATAACGAATACCCTTGCTTAAATCCGAATCCCCAAGCATTGATCAAAGGCGATACCGTAGGATCGAAAGCTCCGTCCGTCTGCGTCCAGATTTCCTGAGAACGACGAAAGACATTGACAAACCATTCATTCAGAACTACGGTAGAATCGTTCTCATTTACCCGAGTTATAGCCGATGTTTCATTAAACGGAGAGAGTGTCGCATCAAAAAGATGCAACTCATCTTCTATTTCCGCTTGCAAATCCGAATCATACTGATAAGTTATGTGATAAATCGTATTGAAGATAATTCCTTCGTTCTGCTGATAAACAGTTTCTTTCGTCTGTTTTGTTTCCCGATATATTGTCACTATGGCAAAAACGACAAGAAACAGTATGCATGCAACCAATCCTCTCTTATTTTTCATCTGATAAATTATTTATCCGGCAGAAACCCGGCAAAAAGATACTTTTACTGAAAAAATAAATGTTCTATTAATATTTTAGTTCCGATCAAAATCAAAATAACTCCGCCCAGCATTTCCGCTCCATGTTTCAACCGTTTCCCACAGTATCTGCCCAAATAAAGGGCTATCATAGAGCAAGCAAAAGTAACTCCGATAATAATAGCTGTAGGCGCAAACATATTCATGCTCAAAAATGCAAATGATACCCCGACTGCCAATGCATCGATACTTGTCGCAACCGACAAACCGAGTAAAGTCTTTGTCTTTGCAGGATTGAAACAACAGGGTGTCTCTTCGTCTTTAGAACGCCCCTCACGAATCATATTTATACCGAGTATGAGCAACACTCCGAAAGCGACCCAATGATCATAATCTTGTATATATTTCTGAAATTCTCTCCCGATACACCAGCCGATCAAAGGCATAGCTCCCTGAAATATAGCTAAGAAAGAAGCTATTTTTAATACCGAAGACATTCGAAAAGGCTTTAACACCACCCCTGAAGTCACCGATACGGCAAAACTGTCCATCGAAAGCCCGATTGCCAATATTAGTAATTCAAAAATACTCATCCGATCATTTCTTGTTTAAATGTTCCCGGGCATATTGCATCACATTTGCAGGAGGCCGCTGATTTTTTAACTCCTCCGCCATATAATCCATGTAAGGCATCACATGTGCATAATATTTCTGTAACCCGGTGCAAAGATAGTTCAATCCCGGTTCTCCCGTTGCAGTTTTCAAGATTCTATTTTTAGGACATTCGCCATTGCATAAACTCAAAAAACGGCATTCTCGGCACTGCCGAGGCAAAGAACTCTGCTTGGCATTGCCAAATGCCATTTGCTCAGGAGATAACATCATACTTACCAAAGTATCCGTCTTTATATTTCCTCGCTTATATTCAGGAAAGACAAAATGATCGCAAGCATACACGTCGCCGTTATACTCCATAGCTGCCGCATGTCCGCAAGTCTTCCCGTAAATGCAAACTCCCGGAGCTGCTCCTACGACGCCCGCCAACGTAGCATCGAACATTTGTACAAAATAACGTCCCACATCATTGCAAACCCATTCATCGAAAATATCACAATAAAACTGGCCGTAATCCAACGGATCGACACACCAAGGGGGCATTTCCGTATCCGGAAATTCGCCCGGAGGAAGCAATTCCAGCCCATCGGGACGATCTCCCCAACGCTCTACAATAGGAGAAAACTGCATATAGCGGCTTCCTATTTCTTTAAAAAAACGATATGTTTCCAACGCATAATGAGCATTATAATCGTTGACGACCGACAAAGTATTAAATTCGACTTGGTGCTTCTGCAACAGCTCGACTCCTTTCATCACCCGAACAAAAGTGCCTCTTCCTCCTTTATCTTTACGATAACGGTCATGCACATGTTCGGGTCCATCGATAGAAATACCGACAAGAAAATCATTCTCTTTAAAGAAACGACACCACTCATCATTGAGCAGAATTCCATTGGTTTGTATCGAGTTGACGACAGGACGTCCTCCTGCATAACGTTTTTGTAAAGCAACAGCTTTCCGGAAAAAATCAAGGCCTCTCAACAATGTTTCACCGCCATGCCACGTAAACAATACTTCCGGTGTAGTCTGGCAATTGATATATTCCTCCGTAAATTTTTCCAGCATTTCATCCGTCATCCGATTAGAGCGTTGTCCCCGGTAAAGTTCTCCCTTTTCCAGATAGTAACAATAACTGCAATCGAGATTACACATTGCCCCTACCGGTTTCGCCATAACATATATCGGATAATCCAAAGGATTATACGCAATTGTTTTTCCCATGTACTATTCCTCTTCTTTGAGGGTCAAAGATAGCAATTTGTTATAATATTAACCGAAAACCGCATTCAAAACAGCACCGATCTTCTATAAATTCTATTTTTGACGAGCAAAATAATTGAACCGATAACTAAACTGCAACATAAAATAACGGGGCTGGGTACTATAAGCAATATCCTCGATATAATTAGACCGGACAATGCGGGACACGGATATTCTCTGATTCAATAGATCGAATCCTTTCAAGCTGATCGTCCCTTGTTTTTTCTTAAACACCGATACATTGAATTGTGCCCCCAAAAGATGTTGCGGACGATCAAATCCATCTGTATATCCAGTTTTAAAATTATAATCATAATCAAGCAATAATGTAATATCTCGAGGAAAACGTATCTCGATATTTCCGCCATTGCTTATATCGAATGCATTGACATTCATATTCGACTGAAGCGAATACTTTGCCGTATTATATCGTATAAGGCTTTTTATCCCTACTTCCAACCACTCATTCGTATAAGTAACACGTAAACGTTCTTGCAGCCGCATTTCATTACTGATACTTTTTTCTCCCAACAAATCCTTATCCGATAAAAAACTTATGCCCCTACTATAATTTCCGGTCGTATAAGAGCTCAATCGGAAATAGGGGTTTAACGGCATACTGTACATAAAATTAAAATAGCCGTCACAAACACCGTTTACATTGATCGGCATTGTTTTCTGTACTCCTTCTTCTATATATTCGGTACGGTTCGTTATGGAATTCTGTTTGAAATTCATACCCATGTTCAGAACGATAGTCCGCTGTGTAACTTTATTATAATCATTATACCTGAGCCTGAAACGGGTAGTAAAGGATTGTTTCAAATCGGGATTACCTACTCTCAAATTATTCGGATTGGCATCATCGACAATAGGCTGCAACTGAGAGGGAGATGGTTGCTGGCTATTTCCCCAAACATCGACTCTCAAAATCCTCTCTTTACTGAACGGACAGACAAAATTTACATAAGGCGCTATATTGAAACTTTTGTTTGCAATCGTATAAAACAAGGTATCAGCTCTAAAACTGGAACTTCTCATATCGGTAGGTTCTAATGTCGCACCGATTCTTAGATTTATTTTTTTCCAAAATTTTCGAATTCCCGCTTCTATCCGATGAATGTAAAAAATGTTCTTGGAACGGTCGGTCTGATTCGGAGATAATTCAAACTCTCCCGTTTCTCTATCCATGCTTTCTGTACGCCTATCTTCTTCCGAATTATTTCGCTGGAACTGATACGATACATTTATCTGCCACGTAGGAGATAGAGGTTCGGTATAATAAAAACGGACACGATAATCATTTCGGCTTATATCTCTATTCATGAGTTGATAAGTGGGCTCAGGCTTTTGCATCTCCGAACCATTTTTAAATTTCCACTTATCCGTACGGCTATCTGAATCAATATTCGTATTTGAACGCGTTCCCGAAACTTCGACTGAGAAATTTCTTCCTCGTTTATCAAAATTATGCCCGTACGAAAGAGTTCCCTGCAAATAATAGTTTTTCTCTTTCGCCCAATAATCTACATAGGAACTATCGAGTAACATCGTATCTCCTTTTAACGTTTTATAATCAGCCCATTCTTTACGGTTACCATCCCCCCAAACGATATTAGGACGAAAATACAAACGGTTCTTCTTATCTATCTGATATTCCCATTTCCAATTTGTACGGAATTGCGTAGATTTATTATTATTCCATTGATTCCGATACAAGGTATTAAATCCCGACGTTTGAAAATTCTCACGGTAAAGAGAACGAGATTCATCTTGATTGAAATTCGCTACAAAAATATTCCCGTTCAGTTTCATTTTTCCATCAAGATAACGATCGGCATAATTGACCCCACCCATGTGCGTACGCATAATTCCCCGTCCAGTACGGGCTGCCTGAGACGCTTGAGCAGCAACTTGAGAAGGGATGCCTTTCAACATATCCGAAAAGCCCATATTATTCGTATTGTTCGATCCGCCGAGTACGGTCAACTGCGTCTCTTTCGAAAACTTATTAACCAAGGCATTCGCTTCATACTTTTCTTGAGTTCCGCCTCCGGCAAGAGCCGTACCGAACACCCCTCGTTTCTTATCCCGTTTTACCTTCAAATTAATAATATACTGCCTGTTTCCATCATCGATTCCGGTCAACTCTTCCATATCCGACTTTTTCTCTACAACTTGTAAACGTTCGATCATATCGACCGGCAGATTTTTCGTCGCAACCTTAGGATCATTACCAAAAAACTCTTTACCGTCCACCATCACTTGAGTTATTTCCTGTCCGTTTACCAGAATCTTCCCTTCCTCATCGATTTCTACACCCGGAAGTTTTTTGAGCAAATCCTCGATAACGGCATTTTTCGTCGTTCTAAATGCTGTCGGCGAATACTCCAACGTGTCGTTGTTAACCATCACTCCCGGTTGTTTTCCTACAACGACAGCCTCCTTTAATTGCGTATCGGCCGAAGACATTATTAATTGTCCCAAATCGATCTTATCCGAAAGAGCTTTAATTTCGATATTTTTATAAACAGGCTGATACCCCAAATACGTAACATGAATAAAATATTTCCCGGTAACAAGTCCAGACAGCTTAAATAGTCCGTCTTTATCCGAAGCCGTACCCGATACAAAAGTACTGTCCGGCAAACGAGAGAGACGTACGGTCGCCATCTCGACCGGTATCTCCAATGAGGCATCGAATAAGATACCTTTAACCTCCGCATCTTTAGAAAATACAGAAAACGGTATAAACAAAAAAAACAATATGATCCAATATTCTATATAATGGCGTGTTCGTATCATGGAAATTTATGTGTATGTGTGTGTTATTATTATGCGTATCTTATATAATCCGAATCAGAAAGGTCTCATTCCACCGCCCGGAGGTCTGAGTCCTCCCCTCTCTCTCATCATACCTGGAGGAGGACCGTCGGGTCTTCCCGATCGTTGCTGTCTTTTTCCCATCGTATTGAAACGATAAGAGAAATAAAGCATACAATAACTGGACAATGTATTATATTCTACATCTTGAATATAGTTTCCGGTCGCTGTTCTGGAAATATTGGAAACTTGTTTCAAAATATCGTATATCTTAAACATAAGAGTAGCCTGTTTCCCTTTTAAAAATTGCCACGAAGCTTGTGCATTCCACATCCACTGATTCCGGTCATAGCCGGCAGAATACCCCGAACTTCCCGAATAACGAAGATCCGTGCCGATCGTTATATTCCCCGGTATATAGAAGGAGAGATCCATTCCTCCTCCAAAGTTCATAGTCTGTTGTCTCTCTCGGCTCTGAATACTGTTTCCGGTAAGAGCATACGAATAATTTCCGGTTATTCCTACATCAAACAAATCGGAATTATAATTCAATCCCATGTTTTCATACACGTTCACTGTCCTCGAAATATTTCTTTCGCTCTCTTTCCCTCCGGTATTCACAAAACCTATATTATGATTATATGACGTGTTCGTCATGGTATTAAAGCGAAACTTTTTATTCTTAAACGGCATATTATACATTACCATGCCATTTACATTCCAAACGCCGTTTACATTAACCGGCATAGTCGTTTGAACTCCGGTATTGTTATCATAAGTCGTCTGATTGACAATGCTGTTCAAAGTAAAGCTTCCGTTCACAAAAGCCATTAATCCCCGCTGCTTTTCGGGTTCGAAGGAGTTATATCGCAACCTGAAATTATTACTGTATGACGGATTTAAATCGGGATTACCTTTACTGATTCTCAATGGATTCGTAATATTTTGTACCGGCTGCAATTGGCTGACGCTCGGCTGCCGGGTTCTTCCCCGATATTCAAGATTAAGGCTTTTCTGCTTACTGATACGATATGCGGCATTGAACAGCGGAGAATAATTAAATACCATTTTACCCGGCACATCCCGTGCATGATCCATGAGATTTTCCGACTCCGAACTGGACGGGTTCATATCGAATCCGACATTGTATCTAAATTTGGGATATGTTCCTCTCAATCCTACACTGATGCGATGCGACTGAAAAACATTCCGAAAACGATTGCTGTACAGCGAATCTAATTGCAACTCTCCAGAACCGTCAGTCGGTATATTATAAGCCATTCGGTCGGCATTACTATAATTGTAGTTATAGTTATAAGCAAATGTCAAAAAATGATTTTTAAATATCGGCTCTACATAAGTTACTCTCACGCCAAAACTTCCGCCCCAACTACGGTTATCATCTTGTTGATCTACGACACTGACACTATCATTCAGATAGAACCGGTTTCTACTGTAGCTCATCCCGTCTTCTTCATTTCTGTTAGAGCTGAAATTAAAAGAGAAAGTCATCTGCCGTCCTTGTTTAGACCGGAAACGACGGCTCAAGCTCAAACGACCGGAAAAATTATATCCGTGACCATCACTCGATGATAACATCTCCCCACTATTGATGCTGTCACGCAGGCTCTCCTCTTCATCCGAATGTCCCCCTAACGTAGCAGATGTACTGTGATTATACATTTTCGATTTATTATAACCGAAAGTCGGCATAAATTCCAATACGGTAAGTGTGTCTATTTCCCAATGCAAACGAAAATTCATATTTATATTATGACTTTTCGTATTGTATGTTTTCTCCGAATTATCATAAGAAATACTGTCTTTCAGAAAATTTTGCTGTTCGCTTTTTTGCCATACATCGTTATTTGAATAACCGTATCGGATATCTCCCCCAAAACGTAACTGATCGGTTTTACCCATATTGAAATTAGCACCCGTAGTAGTAGATGTCGTCGTTCCCTTTCCTCCGCCACCGCCAAAACGACGAGAACTTCCCGAAAACATCGACGCACCCATATCTCCCGCACCCATATTTCCGGTATTATTAGTTCCTCCTAAAAACGAAATTTGAGTCTCATCCACCAATCGGTTCAGCATTCCGTTGAATTCATATCGCTTATCAGTACCCGCGCCACCTGTTACATGTCCGAACCAACCTTTTTTCATCCCCTTCTTTACGGTCAGATTAATAATGGTTTCATCTTCTCCGTCATCTACTCCGGAAAAACGGGCTTCGTCCGACTTCCGGTCTATCACCTGCAATTTTTCTATAATATTAGCCGGGAGATTTTTAGATGCAACTTTAGGATCATCCGAAAAAAACTCTTTACCGTCCAACAATATTTTCTTAACCTCTTTTCCCTGAGCTTTTATCTTTCCGTCTTTATCGACCTCTACTCCGGGAAGTTTTTTCAAAAGATCCTCGATAACCGCATTGGGTTGCGTTTTAAACGATCCGGCATTATACTCCACAGTATCTTCTTTCGTGACAATGTCCGGAACTTTTCCGACAACAACAGCTTCTTTCAGCTCTATATTCGCCGGCTCCATCACAACAGTCCCCAAAGAGACAGAAGAATCTTGAACAGAAAATTTCGCTGATTTAGAAATTGTTTTATATCCCAAATAAGAAAACACGATTTTATAATTTCCCGGAATTATCTTCGACAACAAAAAGTGTCCGTTCTTCTCCGTAACGCTACCGGTAACCATAGTACTGTCTTTCTGCGTCACAAGTTTGACCACAACCGCTTCCATCGGCTGCCCCGACTCATCTTTCACGAGCCCCTTAACCGATATTTTTCCTATTCGTGTATTTTGCGCCACCTTTTCAGAAGACTGAGATTGCTGAGCTGTCACAGAAACAATCATCAATAAACAGAGTAAAGCCGCGATTAATCTTTTCCTCTTCATCATTTATTCATTCACGAAACACATATTATCATTTTATAATGTGTAGTATGTAGTTATTGTATTGTGTAGAATCGTGATCTTCTTAAACTAAAAATTTCCTTACCCGCACCAATCTCCTCACAAAAGAATCAATTCTGAATTATTGGACAAAAATACAATATAAAGGTTTAAAAAAGCCCGTCTAAATTTTCCGACAAAAAAATATTATCAGGTCATTTTTGTGTTTTTTCCGGTCCATAACGATGTCGAGGATATCGGTACGCCTCCCTACGACTATTTATGAGGATTCCCCTCAAACTTCACCCGTACAAAATTTAGACAGACTTTTACAAGATATAGCAAAATCAATGAGAAGAGAGATAATCCCTCATATTAGCCAGAACTTTTTGAGACAAGCGCTCAATACTTTGTATCGATTTGCCAGAAATATAAGGCGTATAAAGCACATTAGGAAAGCCATTTAGTCTATCTTGCAAACCTCCCATACCCGTTGCATCACACAAATAGAAACTATCCGGACAATTTCTCAGCCAATTACAAATCGCCTCCGTTTGAAAAGTCTGACCCACTGATGTGTTTACCAATATTTTGCCATTTCCCATTAATTCAAATTCCTTTTCACCCAATATATAATTATTACGAGGCAAACAAGTACAAACGATTTCTACATCTGCAAGCAATTCTTCTAACGGTCTATAGACTATACCGACTTTCTCTGCTTCAGGTTTTCGAGTTTTGCTATAATAACTAACGTATGCACCTAAAAACGACAATGCATCGGCGATCATTCTGCCAGTCTTTCCTAAACCGACAATCCCGATTTTACGTTGCGTCAGCTCGGTACTCTCCTTCAACCACCGTACCCCTCCGAAACCGTGTAACAAACGAACTAACTCACAAATTACATACTCGACAACCCCCTCATCTCCATAATCTTTCACACCTAATACAGTAATGCCTCTCCTATATGCTTCTATGACATCAACATTGCAACTACTCGGATCATAAAGCGTACAGCACATGCCTATATAACGAATATTAGGACAAGCATCAAGAACAGCACGTGTAATTAATGTTCTAAAGGAAACCAACAAGCAATCAGCATTACCAATGCGATCAATAATCTCTTTTTCTTGAAGAGGAAAATCATGATACATAAAAACTTCTTCTCCTAAAGAATGCAATTGTTCAAGAGCAGAAGCATTTAATAAAGTTTCATCAACTCCGACTATTTTCTTAAATTTCATAATCACAGCTATTTTTTTAAATAGTTTTTAATAAAAAGACAAGTAAAGATATGATATTTCATACTATACTCATCTTTAGTTACAATCTCTGAAGAAAATTTTTTATACAATTTTTCCCAAAATCAAATTTATCAAATACTATTTAGAAAACCAAACTGCAATATTCTTTCCATAATCTACATTTCTTCTCGTTTCTTTGTTGTATCTTTACCGGCAAATAATCAAAAACAAGAATTCACAATCAGATCTCGAATTTTATGATGAAAGATTTTATACAGATACTCAGACGTTTTGTTCCTCCCTATAAAAAATATCTGTTCTTAAATATTTTCTTTAATATATTTTCTACCGTTTTAAGTTTATTCTCCTTTGCTTTGATCATCCCGATTCTGGAGATTTTGTTCAAAATGAAAGAGATCTCCTATAATTTTATTCCATGGGAAACAGCGGGCATGGATTTGAAAGATATAGCGATAAACAACTTTTATTGGTTTATTACCGAACAGATAAATATGCATAGCGAGGCATGGGCTTTAATGATATTAGGTACTTTTCTGGTTGTCATGACATTTGCCAAAACATGTACCAGCTATTTAAGTTCATACTTCATGATACCGATCCGTTCAGGTGTCGTTCGGGATATCCGCACATTCGTATTCAAAAAAGTAGTAAGCCTGCCGATCGGGTTCTTTACAACCGAACGAAAAGGTGACGTTATGTCGAGAATGACAGGAGATGTAGCCGAAATAGAAAATTCTATCATGGCTTCATTGGACATGATGTTTAAAAATCCGATCATGATTATCATCTATTTGGTTACCATGTTCGCCATAAGCTGGCAGTTGACTATTTTCGTTTTAATCTTACTGCCTGTCGCCGGATTTGTAATGGGACAAATCGGGAAAAAACTAAAACGGACATCTCTTGAAGCACAGCAACAGTGGGGTGGTTTAATGTCCCAAATCGAAGAAACTCTCGGAGGTTTGCGTATCATCAAAGCTTTCAATGCAGAGCATAAGATTTTAGACCGATTTATCAAATCGAACAATAAATTTTTCAAAATTACGAACCGGATCAGCCGAAGGCAAGCAATGGCTCATCCCATGAGCGAATTTTTGGGAACTTGCACTATCGCCATCGTCCTCTGGTATGGAGGTTCTTTAATTCTATCGGGCGATAATACGATAAGTGCTGCTGATTTCATTTACTATTTAGTTATATTTTATAGCATTATCAACCCGGCAAAAGATTTGTCAAAAGCGGCTTATGCCGTTCAGCGAGGACTTGCATCTATGCAACGAGTCGATAAAATCTTATCGGCAGAAAACCCTATCAAAAGTCCTGCCAACCCGGTACGCATCGACTCGCTCAACGACAAAATCGAATATCGTGACATATCATTCAAATACAATACCGACTGGGTTATCAAAGATGTTAACTTGACCATAAAAAAAGGACAGACCGTCGCCCTTGTGGGACAATCAGGTTCTGGAAAGTCAACAATGGCCGATTTACTGCCACGATTTTATGATGTAGAAAAAGGAGGAATATTCATTGATGGAGTCAATATTAAAGATATGGCAGTATTCAATCTTCGCGAAATGATGGGAAACGTCAATCAAGAAGCGATACTGTTCAACGATTCTTTTTATAATAATATCACTTTCGGAGTAGAACATGCAACTAAAGAGCAAGTGATAGAAGCGGCAAAAATAGCCAATGCTCACGATTTTATCATGGCAACGGAAGAACAATATAACACTAATATCGGAGACAGAGGATGCCGTCTTTCCGGAGGACAACGCCAACGGATCAGCATAGCCAGAGCCATTCTTAAAAATCCTCCGATTTTGATATTGGACGAAGCGACATCTGCCCTCGATACCGAGTCGGAACGGTTGGTACAGGAGGCTCTGGAAAATTTGATGAAAAACCGAACGACTTTAGTTATAGCTCATAGGTTATCTACCATTAAAGACGCTGATCTGATATGTGTCATGCATGAAGGAAAGATCGTAGAATCGGGACGTCATGATGAACTGATAGCTCTTAACCGCTATTATAAGCGATTGGTCGATATGCAAAAATTCTGATAAAAACCAAAGTAAAAATTGTTATTACAGTAGAAATCGATACTTTTGCAGTAAGAGTATATGAAACGGAAATACAGATATATCGTAGTTTTGATAATAGCTATATTGGTAAGCAGTATGGCTGGTATTACGAATGCTGTTCTGAATTCGAAAATACAGGACTCCATAGCTGTTTCTCAAGATACTCCGCTCCATAATACTCATACAACCATCGATGTATTGACTCATCACACGCCATACATCCTTACTTCCCACGAACACTTTCCGTCTTTTCTGTTTCAATGCGGATCGAAATTCCAGACTACATACCGAGCAGATGCTCTACATCTGCAAACATGTTTATACACAGCTTATAAAAAAAGACTGCAAGAGAATGCCCAATACTTTTCTCAACTGAGAAGTGACGGACATTATCTTTATGCTCTTTGTCAAATGCGTATTTAGAGTTTATTTTTATTTTGTTTTTGAAGTAATTTATTTGATGTACTTTTTTGTTTGTTATTCGATAACTGCAAGTTCTGGAAATAGAGATTCTATTAATCTTCTATTGCAGATATAGTTTTTTGGATATACGATTTATACATCATGATATTCATTCCCCTTTTGGATATCTATAAAACAATTATAAAAATAAACTCTAATTATATTAAAAATGGAAACAAACGAAAAAAAAGAATTTATCAACGATAATATCATTTACAAGAAAACTCTCTCTATTTCAGGGATTATTTATTTAGCAATAGCAATAGCGATATTTTTCGGAAATACACTTATACAAGGTGACAATACTTCATTAAAAATGGCTATAATGATTGCCGGATCTGTTTTTGTGATTATAGGTCTCGTGAAAGTCATGGCCGGAAAAAAGAAAATTATATATAAGGCGAACGGATGTCCGATGAAAAAATGCGATTTGTATTTCGACAACCATGAAATGCACCGATTGCAGCAATCATTGGAAAACAAACAATTTGACGTATTGCCTAAATTAAAGCCCGCAGAAGGAAATAAAGCAGGAATCAAGCTCAATTTATTCATTTCTGAAGACAAAAAATATGCATCGGCACAAGTGTTACAGTTCATTCCGTTCGATTATGAACCGGTTTCCGCTCCTATCAGTTTTTACGATGAAGATGTAGTAGCCTTGACTCAAGCTATACCAGACAGCAAATAAGCTAATATGATTACTATAAAATAAACCATAAAATCGGGGCAAGGGAATTTAAAATTCCCTTGCCCCGATTTTATAACTAATCCTTTAGAGCCTGTCTAAGTTTTGCTCGGGTCAGTTTTGAGTGTTTCTTTCGAGGATGTTTTTCTGTTTTTACGAGGAGGATAGCAGGCTATCTGACGAGGGGAAACGGGAAAAAGACCAGAAGAAAACACCAAAATGACCTGACAATATTTTTTATTGGAAAATTGAGACAGGCTCTTAATAGATAAAACATACAGCAACAACCCTTCATTTTTCTTTATATAGTCTTAAATAAGCGACAGACAAAAACAAATTCTATTCAAACAGTGTTCTAAGGAAGAATAAGAACCTCCCGCGTGTCTGTTTTTCATACAAATCCCGGGAATATAAATCCAACACACGTTTTTTTGATTTACTTAATTAATTTATAAACTTTAAAACGTAATTCTTGCATGGAGCACATGAATTTTAAACCGGGATGGAAAATTCTTCTTATTTTATTATCCGGAATTTTTCTTTCTCTCGACATCCAAGCACAACGAATCAAAGTGCATGGTAATGTAAAAGATTCTTATGGAGAACCTGTGGTAGGAGCGAATGTTATAGTAAAAGGCACAACATCCGGAACTGTAACTGACATTGACGGAAATTACCAGATAGAAGCGCCTAAAGACAGCTCTCTTATATTTTCTTTTGTCGGATACATTTCTCAAAGTATCCCTATAAAAAACAGAACTGAAATATCCGTTATTCTTGAAGAAGATGTTATTACTTTAGGAGAAGTGGTTGCTATCGGATACGGAACTGTAAAGAAAAGCGACGCCACAGGAGCAGTTACACAGGTCAAACCGGATGAAATAAACAAAGGTATGGCAACATCTGCACAAGATCTGCTGGTAGGTCAAACTCCGGGCGTTGTCGTCACCTTGACCGGAGGCAAACCTGAAGCCGGAGGAGAAATCCGTATTCGAGGAGGGTCATCTTTAAATGCGACAAACGACCCGCTGATCGTTATAGACGGTGTTCCAGTAGATAATTCAGGAGTTACCGGAATGTCGAATCCTCTCAGTATGATCCCACCCGACAATATAGAAAGTTTTACGATTCTAAAGGATGCGTCGGCAACCGCAATTTACGGATCAAGAGCTTCGAACGGCGTTATCATCATTACCACTAAAAAGGGAATGAGCGGAAAACCTCAAATAAATTTCAATGCAAACATGTCGGTCAGCACTTCCCGCAGAACCACCGGAGTTCTAAATGCCGATGAATTCAGAAGACTGATTGCCGAACAGACCGGAACTTCCAGTCAGGCATACCAGCTATTGGGAAATGCCAATACGAACTGGCAGGATGAAGTACTGAGAACGACTGTCAGCTCAGACTACAATTTAAGCGTAGGCGGACAATATAAAATATTGCCTTACCGTGTATCGGCAACTTTTACGAACCAAAACGGTATCTTAAAGACATCTTCAATGAACCGTACTACGGCTTCGATTTCCCTCACTCCTAAATTTTTTAACAATACGTTAAGTGTAAATATGAATGTCAAGGGATTATACATACGCAATGAGTTTCCTGACGAAGCCGCTATCGGGGGAGCTGTAAGTTTCGATCCGACTCAACCGGTTAAAGTTCCGGGACAAGAAATCGGAAATGGATATTTCATGTGGTTGCAACAAAATACAGGAGCAGTTATAGGAATTGCCCCTCTTAATCCGGTTTCTTTACTGGACGATCGTTCTATGATCTCTCATGTTTACCGCAGTTTGGGAAATATCCAACTCGATTATATCATGCCTTTCCTTCCGGAATTGAGAGCAAATCTGAACTTAGGATATGATGTGTCGAAAAGCCGACAATGGAATAAAATGTTCCCTAACTCTCCTATAACTTATAAAGAAAATAAAAAACTGGGGATCGGACAAACCGAAACGTTGAAACAATTAAAGAGAAATCAATTACTGGATTTTTATTTGAATTACAGTAACGATTTCCGCCAAATATACAGTAAAGTGGAGGTCATGGCAGGTTATTCATGGCAAAAATTCTATAAAGACGGAAGCACCATAACAACACTTATGCCCGATAATGAACCTTGGTATGACAAAACTTATGCCGACCACCTGCAATTACTTTCGTTTTTCGGACGAATCAACTATACATTCAAAGATACATATCTACTAACATTCACTTTACGGGGTGATGCGACTTCCCGTTTTTCTAAAGATCACCGTTGGGGAACATTCCCGGCTTTGGCTCTGGGTTGGAAAATTATCAACGAACCGTTTATGCAACCGGTTGCTAATGTAATGAACGAATTAAAATTACGGTTAGGATATGGTATCACCGGACAGCAAGACATCAGTGACAACTATTTTCCGTATATGCCATTATATTCGATGGGATTTCCAACAGCTTCTTATCCATTCGGAGACCGATATTACAATACTCTACGACCAAACGGATATGATCCTAACATAAAATGGGAAGAAACGACTACATGGAACATCGGTTTAGATTTTGCTTTTCTGGATAATAGGATCAGCGGATCTTTCGACTATTATTATCGAGAAACGAATGATCTGATCAGTCGTATTCCTGTTCCGGCAGGATCGAATCTGACAAACGAAATATACACGAATATCGGGAGTTTGAGAAATGAAGGCGTAGAGTTCAGCATCAGCTCAAAACCAATTGTAACAAACAAATTTATTTGGGATCTGGGATTTAACATTGCCTATAATTCGAACAAAATTACAAAGTTAAATAAAAGTAACGATGCCGATTATTATATACCTGTCGGAGGTATCAGCGGAGGAACAGGAAATACCGTACAGGCTCATAAGGTCGGATACCCGGCATTCAGTTATCTTCTATATGAGCAGGTATATGACAAGGATGGAAATCCGATAGAAGGACTTTATGTCGATAGAAACGGAGACGGGGTTATCGATGAAGCAGACAAACGATTATATAAAAGCAGAGATCCAAAAGTCGTAATGAGTTTCACATCACGTATGGAATATAAAAATTTCGATTTCGGATTTTCTCTTCGCGCCAATCTCGGAAATTATGTCTATGATAATGTACAATCCAATAATTCAAGTTATTCGGCAATATATAACAGTGCCGGATATTTGAATAATTTGATAAGTCGCGGAACAAAATTTCAAAATCCGCAATACATGAGCGATTATTATCTGCACAATGCAGGATTTTTGCGCTGCGATAACATTACACTCGGTTATACATGGAATGAGTTGGCACAAAACAAACTGAAACTCAGATTATACGGTGCGGTACAAAATCCTTTTGTCATCACCAAATACAAAGGACTCGATCCTGAAGTATTCTCGGGTATCGATAACAATGTGTATCCTCGCCCCGTAACCTTTTTGCTGGGAGTCATAATTACTTACTAATAAAAAATACGATATGAAAAAAACAATATATAGCTGTTTCATAGCACTGTTAGTTGCAGGCTTATCTACTCTTGTATCGTGTTTAGGGGATCTCGACCTAAAACCGATCGATAAAAACTTGATCCAAGACTCCGATTTCAAATCGCACCACGAGTACTATACCCAGTTCCTGGCAAAAGTATATGCAGGATTAGCAGTTTCCGGTCAAGAAGGCCCTGCCGGAAAACCCGATATAGAAGGCTTCGATGAAGGTATGGCCCAATATATCCGGTCATACTGGAATCTTCAAGAATTGCCGACCGACGAAGCCTTATTAGGTTGGAACGATGCAGGCGTACCCGAACTAAGCACTTCAAAATGGTCTGCCGCAAACGGATTTATATATGTCATGTATAGCCGCATCTTTTTTCAAATAGCTCTTTGCAACTCTTTCTTAAAAGCGACAACGCCTCAAGCTTTAGCTCAAAATAACATTACAGGCGAACTTGCAGAACAAATATCCAAATACCGTTCAGAAGCTCGCTTCCTACGTGCATTTTCTTACTGGCATGCAATAGATATGTTCGGGAATGTGGCTTTTGTAACCGAAAATGAACAAATTATGGAAGCTCCTAAACAAAAATCGAGAGCCGAAATATTTCAATTTCTACTGAGCGAACTGAATGCTATCGAAAATGATCTACCTGTAAATCCGGAATACGGACGTGCAGGAAAGGGTGCTCTATGGATGCTAAAAGCCAAATTATATTTGAATGCATCTGTTTATACGGGAACTCCGATGTATTCCGAATGTGCTTCAACTTGCCAGCAAATTATCGGACAGTACGGAAGCGGTGCTAATCACGGATTGGCGCAAACATATAAATTTTTATTCTGTGCCGATAATGATCAATTCGCAAGAGGCGGAGAACAAGGTGAAATTCTGATGGTCGTCCCATACGATCGAGACCGGACGAGAACATACGGCGGAACGACATATCTTACTATCGGTGCTTATGGAGGCACCATGATAAAAGAAAATTATGGAGTCAATGACGGATGGGCAGGACCGAGATCGACATCAAATCTGGTAAAAAGTTTTGAAGACGGAGATTCCAGATATGCATTCTACAGTGACGGAGCAAATATCGAAAATACCGATCTGGGGAATTTTCAAGATGGGTTTGCCGTTACTAAATTTACGAATCTGCTTTCGACCGACTGGGAAAATACGAGCAAGCGGGCATATCCCTACCCAGACACGGATTTTCCCATTTTCCGACTTGCAGATACTTATCTAATGTACGCAGAATGTGCCTATCGAGGTTATGGAGATCAAAATTTAGCCAAAACTTATATGAATTATTTGAGAACTCGGGCAGGTATCTCCACTTACACTTCTACTACGGATATTACTTTAGATGAAATTCTTGCAGAAAGAATGAGAGAACTTTATTGGGAAGGTCACCGACGTACCGATCTGATACGTTTCGGAGTCTTTACATCCGGAAGTTATTTATGGGCATGGAAAGGTGGAGTACTGACCGGAAAGTCTCTTGAAACCAAATATAATTTGTATCCGATTCCAGCAAAAGAAATAGCTGCGAATCCGGGTACTCAACAAAATTATGGATACTAAATATAACTTTATACGATTATGAATCATACGATAAAATACTGGCTATTTTTCTGCATCGGAATATTTCTGCTATTGCAATCTTGTAATGACGATAAATCTCCTGTATATGAATTTACAGCCGCTCCGGAATTAAGCCCGCTTGATAATTCCAGCCTTGTACTCAACGAAGAAGCTGAAAATTTCATCGCTGAAACATTTTCATGGAGTGCCGGGAAATACGGATTTCAAGCTGCACCTCTCTACACTCTTCAAATAGACAATACCGAGTCGTTTTCCGATCCTATTTCATTGGCAGAAACTCACAACTTGTACCTTCCTGTCAATGTAGGGAAACTAAACATGGCAACTCTGATTTTGGGAGGAGAAAGCGGTATTCCCCTTGAAACATACGTACGGCTGAAAAGCGAACTTACCTCCAGCATTATCGTTTACTCCCGGTACGTTACATTAGAAATTACACCGTATCCTATGGTAATCGTCTATCCCAAATTATATGTTCCGGGATCTTACCAAGGATGGAACATCGCCAGTGCTCCTACCCTGCTTTCTTACCGAATGAACAACAAATACGAGGGTTATCTGAATCTCGTCGATGAAAACAATCCCGATGCACCAATTACATTCAAATTAACCACAGAACCGGTATGGAACAAAGGAGAAGAATATGGCAGCGGAGGTGCTCCGGGAACTTTAGCATTGAAAGGGGGCGATATTTCTATCTCTCCACAAGGTTATTATCATATAAGCGTCGATCTCAATACGCTAACCTATACTTTGACTCCGGCAACCCCGGGAGAAGAAATGACAACGACTGACAAATAAAATACATCTTGGGAGGAGACGAGGTGTATAAACTGAAAGAGCTGCTTACAACTCCGATAAGTTGCAGATGCAGCTCTTTCTTTATTTATAAAAAACTCAAGCTTCTATCTGATCCTCTAAATGTTGAGTAGAATATTCCCCTATCAACGGTAAACGCATTCTGTCTTTCACCTCTTCCGAAGATAAACCATGCCCGAATAGAAACATTAATTTCGTTATCGCAGCCTCCGTAGTCGAATCATATCCGCTTATTATCCCCGCTTGAGCCAACTTATTTCCAGGACCATACAAACTCATCTGTACACTGCCGCTGGAGCATTGAGTCACATTCACGATCACAATTCCCCGAGCAACCGCAGCCCTTAACATATCTAAAAACCAAGGTTTAGAAGGGGCGTTTCCCGTACCATATGTTTCCAAGACGACACCTTTCAAATGAGGGATATTCAAAATACTATCTACCGTTTGCGGAGTAATGCCCGGAAAAATCTTAAGAATCACAACATTCGTATCCATTAAATAATGCGGTTTCAGAGGTTTGGGAACACGCACTTTATTAATAAGATTATTGTCATACCGTATATGCATCCCTACTCGTGCCAACGCCGGATAATTCAGAGACCGGAAAGCATTGAAATTTTCAGCGCTAATTTTCGAGGTTCGGTTTCCCCTCATCAAATGATTTTGAAAAAAAATACACACTTCCGGAACAACAGGAAATCCGTTTTCTTTTGCCGCCGCAATTTCAATAGCCGTAATCAGATTTTCTTTTCCGTCTGTCCTCAGCATACCGATAGGTAATTGAGACCCGGTCAAAATAACAGGTTTTGCTAAATTTTCAAGCATAAAGCTAAGCGCTGAAGCCGTATATGCCATTGTATCAGTTCCGTGCAGAACGACAAAACCATCATAAGTATCATAATTATCTGCTATGATTTTCACCAAACGAATCCAAGATGCAGGATCGATTTCCGAAGAATCTATCGGAGGATCAAATTGAATCGATGAAATCAAAAATCCCAAACGCCTTAATTCCGGAACATTATCTAACAAATGATCAAAATTAAACGGCATCAGAGCCCCCGTTTCAGGGTCTTGTATCATACCGATTGTCCCGCCTGTGTAGATAATCAATACGGAAATTTTCTTTTCGGACATATTCCTCAGAATTATTTTTTGACAAAAATAGCAAATAATACCAGAATAAATAGCCTTTTGCCGGTTAAAATTATCACATACCGATTATACAAGTATTCATTCATAGCAAAAAGTCAATATCAATACCTAAACGGGAACTTAACAACAGGACTTATCTTTTTCAAAACTTGTTAAAAAATTTATTCGAGATAAAATAGTAAAGCCTTTTCCAAAGTCCCGAATCATTTGAAACAAAAAAATTATCGGACTATTTCGAATTTTAAAAACTTAAAGAATTCGAAAATCATCTTATCGCAACCAGAACAACGACTAAAAATATTTCTATTAAATTTAAACAGGCTCTAATATTCATTTAGAAATCTTTATTGTAAAATCTCATAAATCGATTATTTTATATTCAAAAAAAAAGAATCCATAATAACATAAAAACCGATTATCTGAAAACCCGGAAAATTCAATAAATGAAAGGCATATAAAAAATTTTGTATCCGTAAAGTTAAAAAGTTAATATACGGGATCATCCATAAAATTTTACAAGAATGTTACATTACTTAATAAAAAAAATACTATGTTTGCAAAACATTGATTTATATCAAAATTAAAATCACCAATTATCAAAAATGAGATTACGCATGAATGCGAAAAAATTTACTATCGGCAAGATAATTATGTTATCTCTGTGCCCAAGTTTCCTTATTTTCGGATATTCTTGTATAGACAAAAAGTATGATCTTACCAAAGACATTTCCACAATCGTAGGAATCGGGGGTGAATTAGGGTTTCCTTTAGGAGAGACCGAAACAAAGCTCCTCAGCGATTTATTAAAGCCGGAAGACATAGAAGATTTAACCACCGACGACGACCAATACGGTATACATAAAAAAGAAAATGTAAAAGCCGACATTCCAACTTTCGACCCGGTATCAATCAATGCAATAAATACATCTACCGACTTTAACATCTCGTTTGAGAAGTTGACAATAGATCCTATAAAAATCGATGAGACTCAACCGGATATATTGTTGAAAAAAAATATAATCGACAAACCTGAGATCAATCAGTCTTTTACAGGAAGCGTACCGATGATAATCACGGAAAACGTTCCGATAAACGTTCCTAACAACGGAGAAGTTAGTATAATGGATAAAGAATTCCGGCTCGATGAGCATCAGACATCTTTTGTCGTTGCAAAAGGAACGTGCCCTGTAGAAGTAACACATATATCCAATATAAAATTCAGCGGAACAACCGCACACCTGAAAATGGATATGGAGCAATTGAAAAATACATTAAATCTATCTGAGGCAACCGTAACACTGAAAAATTTTACAATAACATTCCCCAATACATTCGAAATTTCAAATCCTACTAAAGGAACACTGATCAACAGCTATACTTTGAATCTCGACAATGTAAATCTGACATTAACCGATAACATAATAAACTTCAATCTGGTCAGTTATAACAAAGAAATAGATGCTGCACAAGGCGAATTTTCGGGATTCGCAGAATCGATCAATTATTCTCAGTCAGGATATATCAGTATAAAAGGTATCACAAAAGGGGTTAATCTATCATCAATAGATATATCGATGCCTATCAGTATAAGCAGTTCTAATATCAATATCGAGGATATGGATCTTGCCATCTCAGATGTAAAAATAGATGTAGAACAGACAAATTTCAGTACCGATATCAACGTTACCAATATAAACAAAGATGTAAAAACGATAAACAAAGTATATTTTGATGACAATTCTACACTTACTTTGAAATCTGACCCCATTACTCTTGCCGGATTAGACCTCTCCGGTGGAGAGGTAACGATTAACCTGAACGATCCGAATACCCCTTTCGAATTCGATAAAACAGGTAACACATGGAATGGAGATAACCTCGTCATTACAATCGACGAATTAAAAAACGGATTTACCAAACAAGTAAAATTAAAATCGATAGATCTCTCTCAAAAAGTACTAAAGTCCGAAACAGACGGAACAAAATCACTGTCTTTCGAACCACAATTTAAAGTTAATACTTTTACTACATATGCTAAGGGCAACACAACATTCAAGAAAATAGAAAGCTTCAACAACAATTCGAAAATCAATTTCAAACTTCAGGAAAGTATATTGAATATTGCTGACGCCGATGTCGAGACAGAATCGTTTACCGCCGATCTCGGAAATAATACAGCAAAAATAGAAGTTGATGAAACTGATGTTCCTAAAGAATTAAAAGCCCTAAAATGGGTTAAGCTGAAAGGAAATACTGCTGTAAATCTGCAAGCGAGTATCAACATCACAGACGGAGCTGGAGATCTACAATTCGATGAATTGATAATCGATTTTCCTCAATACATTATTTTTGATGAAAATTCAGGTGTAATAAAACATACTAATCCTGAAACCGGAGAAAAAAGCCAACGTCTGATTTTGAAAAACCAAAAATTTACCAAAGGTTCTTCTACGGAACGGACATGGAAATATAATAATCAACTGCATATTACAAAGCTTGATTTCACAGACAGTGAATTCCAAAATATTCTGACAGAAGATCACAAACTCATATTACCTGAAAAGAACGCGGTAATAACCGGTCGAGCTTCCGTATCGTCCGGAAACATCAACCTCGACGATCTTCAAAATCTAAATGTCAAAACATCTGTGAATGTAGAACAGATGAACATACAACTGGCCGCCGGAGAAGTCAATGATGACGTTATCTCCGATAATCCTCACACATCAATAAATTTAGGAGATCTTTCGGATTATCTGAAAGAAGGGTCGGCCTTGTACCTTCCGAATGCCAATTTCCAATTGACAGCGACAAACCCGATCGGAGTACCTATCAACGTCGATCTGATTTTCACTCCCTATAAAAACGGAACTCCTTTAGCTTCAGGAGGATTAAAACCCGATAAATCCATGACCATCGAGGCTTATGATGATTTAAATCCTTCAGAAGAAGAAACAGCTAAAACTTCAAAATTCATATTAGCGACTCCCGAATACATAGCAAAAGGTATTCCTGAAGGGTTCGAAGCTATTCCGTTCAGTCAACTGCAAAGCGTAATCAAAGACGTTCCGGACAGTATAGTCATAGACGCTATTCCGACTCCAAAAGCCGTAGAAGGAGAAAACTGGCACACGGTAGATCTCTCAAAAGGAGGCTCTCAAGTACTGATCGACTGCAACGCAGATGTACCTTTTGTTTTAGGTAAAGATGTCAACATCGTATATAAAGACACGATCGATAACATACAAGATGATACAGATGACATTTTTGAAAAAGCAACAGCGAGCGAAATCTCGATAAAAGCAACCGTATATAACGGTCTGCCTTTAGAATTGGCATTGAAAATTATCCCGTTATCGACAGGTTGTGTCAGCACTATCGATTCAAACGATCTATCCTTCACGTTCGACAACGGAAAAGAAGAAGGGTATGTTGCTGCAGGCACATATAATAGTGAAACAGGATCGACGAATACTTCTGAAACTACTCTTTTAATCAAAGTCAGAGAGCGAGAAGGCTCAGGAGCTTTAAGACGTCTGGACGGTTTGGAACTGCTAATTACAGGCGGATTGGGTGCAAATGAAGGTACAGTAGGCGGTGTTCCGTTGAAACCCAGTCAATCCATTAAAGCGAAGGTCGCCTTAAAGGTAAAAGGTATTCAAGCTGATATCGATAACTTTTAAAATCAACGTCGAACTCTTTACAAATACATAAAATGAAAAAGAAAATCATCATATTCATCCTATGTTTGGTCTCTGCAGGAGTATCGGCACAGACCTTGTATTCATCATATTTTTTAGAACGGATGCCTTATCGCCATAGATTGAATCCGGCTTTAATAAATGATTACGGATACTTCAGTTTTCCCGGATTAGGAAATCTCGATATTCAAGTAAACGGCAACATGGCCTTATCTCACTTTTTATATCCATCAGGAGACGAATTATTAACAGGTTTTCATCCGAGCATCTCATCAAACGAGTTTATTGGTTCGTTAAAGAACCGAAATAATCTGAGTTTAAATATCGATGAAACGATTTTATCATTCGGATTTTTCGCATTTAACGGATTTAATACTTTTGATTTATCAGTAAAAAGCAGTACCGATATATTCTTGCCGAAAGACTTATTTGCCTTTTTGAAAAATGGACAAACCGGAGAGGTTACTCAATACGAAATGAAAGATATCCGGGCGAAAAGCAACAATTATGTCGAGTTGGCATTAGGACATGCTCACCGCATAAACGACAGGTTAACGATAGGGGCTAAACTGAAAGCGTTAATCGGTGCAGGGAATCTGGATGCAAGAATAGACCGTATGACTATGACATTATCCGATGAACGATGGATGATACAAAGTAAAGGTATAGCCGACCTGTCTCTTGCCGGAGTAAGTTTGGAAACCGACAGTAACGGTGAAATCGACGGATTCGATTTCGACACCGGGAAATTAGGAATTGCCGGTATCGGTGGTGCTATCGATCTCGGTGCAACTTATAAAATTCTCGACAATCTTACCGTGTCGATGGCTTTAACAGATATAGGTTTTATTCGTTGGAATAAGAATAAAAAAGCGGAAACCCCTGAAGGAGAATTTGTATTCGACGGATTCAAACATTTAGGTGCTGAAGATGACGATAACGGCAATAACGCCTTTGACGACGAAACCGATAAAATCGGAGATGATCTTGAAGCTTTATTTAAATTTAAAGAAACTCAAGCTTCTTCCAGAAGTACTTGGTTGAAAACGACTATGAATATAGGAGCAGAATATGGCGTTTTAAATAACAGAATATCATTCGGATTGTTATCCTCTACCCGATTCAGTACCCCAAAAACATGGACAAAACTGATGGCAACAGCTAATTTCCGCCCGGTAAAATGGTTCATGGCAGCACTCAACGGATCGGTATCGAATACCGGATGCACATGGGGTGCTTTGATAAATTTATGTCCCAGAGGATTTAATCTTTTCTTGGGAGCTGACTATATCGCTGCAAAATATACTCCACAATATGTACCTGTAAATACGACAAACATGAGTTTCAGTTTCGGTATAAATTTCCCGTTAGGAACCGACCCGAAATTGAAAAATAAAAAAGTCTATAATCCCGTACCCGCAGCATACTAATCAAATAAATAAAGTGAAAACGGCAGACGAAATCGTCTGTCGTTTTCACTTTAATATCTATAACTCATCTGTTAAACGGCGAATATCTGCATTTTTTAATTAAAATAAGATTGAGAAATATGAAGAAACTCTTTTTATCAGCACTTATTGCGATTCTTTGCCTTTCATGGTACTACTATTTTATGAACGACTCAAAAGAAGTTATAAATGAAGAACAGAAAGAAACGGTTCTAAACATAAAAGATGATGATGATGCAACCATGGAAAAAAGCACTCATCTTAAATTTAAAGGCGTACCCATTGACGGAAAATTGGATGAGTTTAAGTCACGCATGGAGCGTAAGGGATTCAAGCATATAGGTACACAGGACAATGCAGAGATACTGCAAGGTGATTTTGCCGACTTCAAAGAATGTACGATCTATGTAACCACACTCGATAATAAGGATTTAGTTTCAAAAATCTCCGTTGTTTTTCCGGAACAAAAACAGTGGAAATATCTTTATGGAGATTACAAGCATTTGAAAGAATTGTTGACAGAAAAATACGGCAAGCCATCAGCATGCACTGAAAAATTCCAATTTTTCCATGAACCTCGCAACGATAACGAAAAAATGGATTATGCCTTATTGGGCGGATGCCAGTACGAGAGTCGATTTACAACTAACAATGGTGAAATCATCCTTTGGATCGAACATGAAAGATCCTTATCATGTTTTATAATGCTTTCTTATAAAGACAAAGATAATAGCAACATCATTAGAGAACACGCAAAAGATGATTTATAATAAATTTTGAAGCACTCCAATACCAATAAACGATAGACACAAATAGCCGATCATTATTATTTAGAATCTATCTAAATTCTATCTGGGTCAGTTTTGAAATTTTCTTTCGAGGATGTTTTGTTATTTTTACGAAGAGGATAGCGGGCTATCCGACGAGCGATAACGGGAAAAGAGACCGGAAGAAAACACAAAAATGACCTGATAATATTTTTTTGTCGGAAAATTTAGACAGGCTTTTAGGTGCATTGAAATCAACGAAGGATCAACACATCCCCTTCTGACGGGACATAGTCTTTATCTTTATGATTCATTTTATACAAATATTTCATACGAATACCATAAATCTGAGAAATATCATGCATCGACTCCCCTGCTGAAACGATATGCCTCGTATAGGCCTTATCCGCCTTTTTATTTTTTTTCTCAAGGTAAATCACCATTCCCGGATCTAAAGGATAATCTTTGGGAATCTCATTATAACTACACAGTTTTTTTACGCTGATACCGAACTCCTTCCCTATATTTTTAAGATTATCTCCCACACGAACTTCGATGTAATACAAGCCTGAAGAACGATACACCTGATGAGGTTTATATCCTACCGGTAATTCAGGAACATCTTGTGAAGAACGCCCCTTACGATCATATCGATATAAATCATACAATTCTATAATCTGAATCAATTTACTTGCATACGCCTTATCGGTCGCATATCCGCAACGCTGCAAGCCCCTTGCCCAACCTTTATAATCGGTACTTTTCAGTTCAAATAACTGAGCATAACGCATATTCCGAGTCAAGAATAAAGAATGATCTTCGTATGAGTCTTTAGGATGCTTATATTTACGAAAGCACTCTCCTTTAGCATCATCATCGTGATAAACCCGAGCTCCTGTCCATTTATTATGACATTTTATACCGAAATGATTATTCGATTTACGCGCTAATGTTCCTCTTCCAGCGCCAGATTCCAATAGCCCTTGAGCCAGAGTAATACTGGCCGGTATTTTATATTTTTTCTGATGACTGATTGCCAAATCCTTATACGTATCTATATATTGCATATAAAGACGATTCCGGCTCTGAGCACTCACATCCCCCCCCCAAAAAACAGAAATGGCAAAAAGCGAAAACAGTGTTAATCTTTTAAAACTCATACTCAATATCCTTATTATAACTCGAAAAAAGAACGTAAAACTCGCGCGAATATTTCAAAACTTCTTTATATTTGTATTATTACTGAATCATTACCAATTAGTGATAAGCATATATTCGAATAACCTTAACGCTATAAAATTAGTCTCGATATGAAAAAGTTGAATCTCGATACAAAGATAACAGTTTGTTCTTATGAAGAATTGAGCCCCGAAGAAAAAATTCTGATCGATCGGGCAAAAGAGGCGAGCAACCTCTCATACGCACCCTATTCTCGATTCCAAGTAGGAGCAGCAGCCCTACTGAATAATGGAGAAATAATACAAGGAAACAATCAGGAAAATGCCGCATATCCTTCGGGATTATGCGCAGAACGCGTAACACTTTTTTTCGCCAATGCCAACTATCCCGATATTCCTGTGAAAATGCTGGCATTGGCGGCTCAAACAGGCGGAAGCTACACAGACGGTCAAGTTGCTCCGTGCGGAGCTTGCCGACAGGTAATTTTAGAAACAGAAAATCGTTTTAACCAACCTATACGGATATTAATGTACGGTAAAGATGACATTTATATCGTAGATTCTATAAAAGCGCTATTACCGTTGTATTTCGATAAATCAAGTATGGAATGATAAAAACGAATTTCACTTTTTAAAATTTTTCAATATACAAACCGATTACTTTTTATTACTTTTGTAAATACAGAATTACAAGACAGAACATTCAAAATAAATGGATAATTATATTGTTTCGGCACGGAAATACCGCCCGTCCACATTCCACTCCGTTGTAGGACAAAAAGCTTTGACCCAGACTTTAAAAAATGCGATCAGTTCAGGGAAATTAGCTCACGCTTATCTTTTTTGCGGTCCGCGGGGAGTAGGAAAAACAACATGTGCCCGAATTTTTGCCAAAACAATCAATTGTTTACATCCTACAGCCGATGGAGAGGCTTGTAACGAATGCGAATCCTGTAAAGCATTCAATGAACAGCGATCTTACAACATTTTAGAATTAGACGCTGCATCTAATAACTCGGTGGACGACATACGGCAACTGACCGAACAAGTCCGCATTCCACCCCAAATCGGGAAATACAAAGTATTCATCATCGATGAAGTACACATGCTATCGACAGCCGCATTCAACGCATTTCTAAAGACACTGGAAGAACCTCCTCATCATGCACTATTCATATTAGCGACTACCGAGAAGCACAAAATTTTACCGACAATACTGTCTCGATGTCAAATTTACGATTTTCAAAGAATCACGACAGCCGATACCGTAGAGCATCTGCAATATGTCGCTTCTCAAGAAGGAGTAGCCGCCGAACCGGAAGCCTTGAGCGTCATTGCCCAAAAAGCCGACGGAGGTATGCGGGACGCATTATCTATATTCGACCAAGTCGTTAGTTTTTCTAACGGGAACATTACTTATCAATCGGTGATAGAGAACTTGAATGTCCTCGATTATGAATACTACTTCAGCCTGACCGATACATTTTTACGGAATGCCGTACCCGAAGCATTAATTCTTTTCGACAAAATACTGAAAAAAGGATTTGAGGCTCAATATTTTATAAGCGGATTAAGTAATCATTTCAGAGATTTGTTAGTCTGCAAAGACCCTATAACCCTACCTCTACTCGAAGTAGGTCCGGCAACAGCACAACGTTATGCCGAACAAGCGACACAATGCAGCAACGAATTTTTGTATAAAGCAATCGAGTTGAGTAACCGATGCGATTTGAACTACCGGAACAGTAATAATAAGAAATTATTGGTCGAATTGACACTGATACAGCTCTGTCAATTAACTGCAGCAAAAAATCCACAGCCCGAACAACAGCCAACGTTGCAAAAAGTATCTCCCGCGACACAAACTGTCTCCCAAAGAAATTCTTCACCGATTCAGAATGCTCCGGCAGAACAAAAGAGAACCGTTACGACAAATGCTCCTGTCGCATCACCAACAGTTCAAACAAGCACCGATGCTCGGACAACAGCAACAATACAGACCGATAAAACGGTAAATAAGGCTCAATTAAACGAGTTATCGAATAATCAACATCCCGCACAAAAACCGAAACCCCGAACGATTCCGATTCCTTCTATATCGATAAAAAAACCGATTATCGAAACAAAAGAACAGGTTCAGGAGACAAGGAAAGATGTGGACATGAATAATTCTTTCTCTGAAGAGGATCTGCAAAAAGCGTGGATTAAATTCACCAACACGATTTCCACCGAAACCGTTCTGGTGAATACGATGCGCACTTGTCCGCCTAAAATGCTGAATGCAACAGATTTCGAAGTTGTGGTCGATAATAAAGAACAGTTAGACCGGCTGAACGAAAGAGGTACGGACTTAATGCAATTCTTGAAAAAAGAATTAAAAAACACCCGCATCTCCATGCGTCCAAGAGAAAGCGAGAAGCAAGAAAAACACAAGGCTTTCAGCCAACGGGAACGATTCGATCTTATGGTTCAGAAAAATCCCAACATTATGCACTTAAAAGACAAATTCGGCTTAGAACTGGCATGACAATACCCCCAATAGGCTTTGACTAAGAGTGTATTTTTATTCTGTCGGAGTCATATACTGATAAGCGCCTACATCCGGATTTACCCCTTCAGGGCGCGGATTGCCTAAAAGATCCATACGTGTATTCTCATCGACAAATTCAGGATCTCCTGCTCTGTAAGCCGCCGAAGACTCTGAAGCCAATCTGAAATCATACTGATAGTTATCTCCCGTAGCCACAAACATCGGATCTCCATTCCATATACACTGAATGAAATTTTCATCGTCCGAACCATTCACCCTAAAAAGACAAGTTTTAAAATAGATCTGGGTATTCAACAATTCTAAAGGCTGCATCAACGTGCTGTTACCGATAATGATACAATTTTGAAATGATGCTTTCAACGGCAAATTTTCTTCTGTCTGAGTATATCTGTCAAAAACCAGTAAAGGAGATTTTATGACATCCATCAATTGAAAATAATTGGCAAATGTACAATGAGTAAATTTTGTTTCTCCTCCGGACAAACTCATTAAAGCACCGCTGGCATTGGAAAATTGACAATTCCATGCCTCAATCCTGCTCTCCGTCGAAGAAACCAGATTATTACTGGAGTTATGAATCACCGAATTGCTGAATATGATTTTAGTTCGCGAAACATCTGACGAATCGATAACGATTCCGGTAGAAGTACCCCTCATGGCAACATGGTCGAAACGGTTATCGTAACTGTCCGTATGGATACGAATTCCTCCCCACTGTCCCGGCAAATAGTCATACGGTAAATCGGCGAACATACGGTCGAGACGATCTCCTCGAAAAGTTACAGGACGCGATGCTGTACCACGAGCATCGATCTTTCCCTTGACCTCAAGCATCGCCTTACTATGAAAATAAAGCGTAGTTCCTTCGGACAATACCAAAGACGACGATGCAGGAATCACAAGACTGTCATAAACCAAATAAGGTTTTTCTCCGGTAAATACGTTCTCTCCGTCCGGCAACACTTCACCCCGTAAAACATTGACATCTTGTCCGTATGCCTCTAATTTGACATCCTGACGAATTCCATTCGTAACAAATACGATAGAATCTTTTATCAATAAAGGAGAGTTTTGGTTTGTCGGATCGACATTTGCTTCCACAAAAACATATAAACTATCTTTACCTCTTATTTCCAAATCTCGTATTACCGGACCTTTAGAACCGTCTACATTAATAAAAAATCCGGAATTAGCGGCATCCGCCAACGTCACGGACTCTATTTTCAACGATTTTTTCGCATGGTTATAAACTTTAAAGGATAGTGTAGCCGTACCACGCTGTGTAAAAATCGTATCAAATTTTATAATGTCCGTAGAAAAAGTCAAACGGTCGTTAGGATCGCTCGAGAAACTCTCGTCAAAACATCCTGATAAAACAAATGAAAAAACGAACAGGATAAAAACTATATGGAAAATCTTTTTCTTCATCGTTGTATATTAACGGAAAAATCCGATTGTTATTGCAAAACATTAAATTAAGAGCCTATCTATATTTTCCGAATAAGGAAACTCAGTCAGGGGAATAAATATTCCGGAGACAAAGGTAATCAAATCGATAAAAACAACCTTATTTTCAGATAAAATGAGAAAGTTAATGTACATTTGTAAAAAGAATTTATACGATTTGCGCAATGAAGTATTATCTGATAGCCGGTGAAGCTTCCGGAGACTTACATGCCTCCAAACTTATGAATGCCCTTAAAAAAGAAGACCCACAAGCTCAATTCCGTTTTTTCGGAGGCGATTTGATGCAGGCAGAAGGCGGAACTCTGGTCAAACATTACAGTGAAATGGCCTATATGGGGTTTATTCCCGTATTGCTGAATATCGACAAAGTACTGCACAATATTCGTTTATGCAAGTCAGATATAGAAGAATTTCACCCTGATGTACTGATACTTGTCGATTATCCCGGATTTAACCTGAGAATGGCAAAATTTGCTAAAACCCGGCTTAATATTCCGGTACATTATTATATTTCTCCTAAAATATGGGCATGGAAAGAGTATCGCATCAAAGATATTAAACGATATGTAGATAAAATGTACTCGATACTTCCTTTCGAAATTCCGTTTTATCAAAAACATCATTATCAGATCGACTATGTAGGAAATCCTACTGTCGATGAAATGGCGGTGAGACCGTTTGCCGATGAAAAGTTCGACTCTTTCATTGCCGAAAACAATCTTGAAAACAAACCTATCATTGCACTATTGGCCGGTAGCCGGAAAGCTGAAATCACAGCAAATCTACCGACAATGATCGATGCGGCCTCCTCATTTACAAATTATCAATTAGTCATTGCCGGAGCTCCGGGCATATCTCCCGATTTTTATCATACATTTATTTCGGGCAAACGGGTTTCTATCGTCTTTGGAAAAACATACAGATTGCTCCAACAATCCTCAGCAGCATTGGTAACTTCAGGAACAGCGACCCTCGAAACCGCTATACTGAAAGTTCCTCAAGTCGTATGTTACAAAATGGGAGGAGGAAAAATCGCATATAATCTTTTTAAGCATATACTGAAAGTAAAATTCGTGTCGTTAGTAAATCTGATTGCCGACCGGGAAGTCGTAAAAGAATTGTTGGTACATCTGTTCACTACGGAAAATGTAAAAAACGAACTGGACAAAATATTAAACGATCCTGACAAACGAGCACAGATGCTACAAGGATATACTGAAATAGCCGAACGATTAGGAAATCCGGGTGCTCCTCAAAACGCAGCAAAAAAAATCGTCGCAACCATAAAAGAGTTATAAAAAGCTCTCGATCTCTCGTCTTAGTTGTTTATCTCGGATAAAGTTTTCAAGATAAAAGATCGCTAAGCGCCGTTTTCAAAGCAGCAAATGAAGATAACGACAGTTCTTGTCCTTTATATATCAACCTGATCTTCTCAGGAGATACGAAAAAAAGAGAAACATCGGTATCGGGAGTTCCCGCAGGCAAACATTCATATCCTGCTCTCATCAGACAGTTCCGAACCCAAAAAGCCATATTATCCGGCACTGAAATCGCAGCTTTCTTGTTTAACTCGTATTGTGGGAAGAAACTTCCGGTAGAAACATCAAAATTCACGGATGAATGAGAAAACAGGTCACCAACAGCTCCTGACAGAACCATGTCCTCCGTAACACCGCATTGCAGGCCGTTCTGCCGGGACAAAAGCCACAGGCGATCGCTCAATAACAATGCCTGCTCCATATCATGAGTTGAGAACAAAATTGTCTTTTTTTCGACAGTGGCAAGTTCACGCAATAAAGATATGATCTCTATACGACTCGGAACATCCAAAAAAGCCGTAGGTTCATCTAACAATACAATAGGACACTCTTGAGCCAAAGCCTTAGCAATCATCACTTTTTGTCGTTCACCGTCAGAAAGTTCCGAAAAATAATCCGATGCCTTATGCTTAATTCCTACTCGATCGAGAGAATAATCCACGATTTTTTCATCCGAGCGGTTCAACCGTCCGAAAAAACCGGTATAAGGATAACGTCCCAAAGCAACCAACTCCCTCACTCGAAGTCCTCCCGCCAAAGAGCGATCAGTCAACACCAGACCTATTCTTCGGGAAATTTCAGTCGCCGAATAATTATATAATGATCTTCCCTCTAAAAACAATGTCCCGGACAATGCCGGTTGCGAAGCACCTAACGTTCGCAACAGAGTCGATTTCCCAGCTCCGTTAGTCCCCAATAGGCAAGTCAGTTCTCCCCGATAAAGAGAGAATGTCAGACTGTCATACAGACCCTGATGCACCTTACTCCCATCTCGATAACCAATCGATAGATTTTCAGCTTCGATAACCGGTACTCTGTTCATCAATTGAAATATTGTATTTTTTTCTGGTTCACAATTACATAAATAATCACAGGCGCTCCCAACACCGGAGTAATAGCATTCAAAGGAATAATCCCCGCTTCACCCGGAAGTACGCACAACAGATTGCAAATCAATGCAATCACAGCACCGATAAGAATCGTTACCGGTAACAAGATTTTATGATTGGAAGATCCTAAAACAAGCCTGGCAATATGAGGTACGGCCAATCCGATAAAAGAGACCGGACCGCAAAATGCCGTAACCACAGCAGTCAACAATCCGGTCGTTAATAACAATACAACCCGAACACGACGGACATTCACGCCAAGATTTTCGGCATATCGTTCTCCTAATAAAAGTGCATTCAAAGGTTTTATCAACAATAACGAAAGAACAAGACCTATCGAAACGGCAATACAGAAAAATGGCAATCTCTCCACCGATATTCCGGAAAAATCTCCCATTCCCCACAATGTATAAGAAAAAACATTTTCAGCCGTAGCAAAAAAATTCAACAAAGATATTGCCGAAGAAGTTATATATCCGACCATAATGCCGACAATAAGCAACATCACATTACTGCGTACAATCGTAGAAAAAAGAATAATAATGCCTAATATTAACACAGCACCAATAAAAGCACCTGCTAAAACCGCCATTGTACCGGAAAGAGCAAATGATCCTAAAGAACCTAACGAACCACCTAAAAACAACATCACCAAGGCTACTCCCAAACTCGCCCCGGAGTTGATCCCTAAAATCGACGGTCCGGCCAACGGATTATTGAATGCTGTCTGCAGCATCAAACCAGAAACTGCCAAAGCCGCTCCGGCAAAAAATGCCGTAACCGCCTGAGGAAAACGAGATTGCAATACGATATAGGACCAACTGCTTTTCTCTACCTCATTTCCTATACAAATATCCCAAACCGCACTCGCCGGAATAGAAACAGATCCCCAAAACAGATTTCCGAGAAACAGGCAAAAAGCCAAAAATAATAACCCTCCGATATAAAAATGAGACTTCATCATTTCAACAAGTTAAAATAACGAAGCGTATCACCGGGTAACAAATCGGGATGAAATATCAAGATAAAATCTCGCAACAAATAATCAGGATGTAAGGGAACTTCTTCATAAAAAGGTACTTTCGAACTATTACTCCCCCACACATTCTTATCTTTAAACGCTTTGAAATTAGCATTAGCGGCATAATCTTTTCTCAAATCATCCAATGTCATATCCCGATCCCGATTATATTTTACTAACCAAAAATCGGCCTGCTGAGCTTTATCGAACACGGCTTCGAAAGAGAGGGACAAAGATCCTGTCTGCGGAACATCTTTCCAAAAATAGTCTGCCCCAGCATCGGCAAAAAGCCTTGCCATATAGCTATTACCACCGGGTACATACCAAACAGGACCGGTTTTCATCTCCGAAACAACGGTAGGACGCTTAGAGATATTCGCAACTTTTTCTTTTAAAGCGAGATATGACTTTTCTGTCTCTTCGAATATCGAATCAGAAAGCGATTCTTTTCCGAAAAACAACCCTAAAAAACGAATCCATTCGGCACGACCCAAAGGGGTAGTTTCCATATAATCCACACCTTCTATAATGGGAATACCCAGTTTTTCGACTTTTCCGTAACCCATATTCTGAAAAGGAGAAGAGATTATCGCTTCAGGATTCAGATCTATAATTTTTTCTATATCCGGAGCATACGATTCTCCTAAATCTATAATTTTCCCTTCTGAGACGCCACTCTTTATTTCCGGAATAATTATATAACGAGATTCGCAAACTCCCGCAATATCGGAAAGATTTCCCAATTGCTCCAACATACTGCAATGTACCGATGAATACACGGCCACACGAGACAAAGGTGTACGTACTACTGTTCCTTCGGGTAAAGATGACGGTAAAGAAGAAGCTTTCGGTATCAATATATATTTTTGAAGCAAGTGAGTCGTATCCCAAGGATCGCGCACCTGTACTTCCGTATAATCGGGAAAACGGTTCACGCTGAACATCTCTGCATAATTCACCTGATAAGAAACAGTATCGACTTCACTGCCAGAAGAGGTATTTCCTTTTCTATTGCAGGAAACCAACACAAAAAGCAAAATTAAACTGCTGAATATTTTATTTCTCATTTCCATATTTTTTTAATCTCCAAACTTACATAAAATCGAAGAAATAATCTAAAAAAAACTGAGAAATGAACCAATAATAGCTGAATACAAAGCTGTTATACAAAATACAAAAGCCCGATAAAAAACAAAAAATATAAAAACAGACACGAAATATACTGTATTTGTCTTTTTATATTTACCTTCGCAATCAAAGGATAACTATGGCAAAAGGTGGCAAACATATCGTATTAGCATGGCTCTTGATCGCATCACTAATGCCTGTACATATTGTGAAGGCTCTTCACTTCCACAATATAACAGAAGATGTTTCCTCCCATTCAAGCATTCCACACAGCCATGACCCGGATAATTGCTGTATCTGCCAATTTTTCTTGTCTCCTTTCATCGAGTCCGAACGAATACAATCAGACTTTATTCTTCCGTTTATTTCCTTCGAATGGGTTTCACATGAAAACAAAGTCTGTAATTCCTATATATGCTCTCTATCTATCAGAGCCCCTCCTGTATATTCTGTTTTCAGTTGATATAATTATTAAAGCATTAATCATCAGAGCTTGCTTGAAATTTAGAACCTGTTTAAATTTTACTCAGATATTTTTGAGGACTGTTCTTGAGAATGTGTTTCTGTTTTTTTGATCAGAGACATAGTTGAACACGACTTGCAAAAACCGAGAAACAGACCGATCAGTACCCTCAAAAGTTGAATATATATCTTTATCTGGGAATTTAAACCGGCTGTTGAGCAAGCTTCTAAAAACAGAATAAAAATGAAAGCAATAAAAATAACATGTTTGTTGCTCTGGAGTATTTTATGCATACACGCAGAGGAACAAGATAGTTGTGTACACCTAAAAGAAATCACAGTTACAGGGCTCACAGGTAGCACACACATCAAACAAATACCGGCTCCGGTATCTATTATAAATTCCGAATTTTTAAAGACACACCAATATACCAATATCATCGATATTATTGCTAAACAGCCCGGCATATCTCAAATAACGACAGGCAACGGAATATCTAAACCTATTATCCGAGGATTAGGCTACAACAGAGTGTTGGTCGTAAATGATGGTATCCGTCAAGAAGGGCAACAGTGGGGAGATGAACACGGAGTCGAAATCGATGCGCAAAACGTACATTCCATAGAAATACTGAAAGGTCCGGCTTCTCTGATATATGGTTCTGACGCCATGGCCGGAGTATTGATTTTCCATGATGAACCGATTTTGTCTCCGGAAGGAATGAGGGCCAATATCTTTAGCGAGTATCAAACGAATAATGGACTGTTTAACTATTCCGTAAATTTTGAAGGAAACAAGAAAGGGTTCGTATATAATTGGAGATACTCGGACAAGATGGCGCACGATTACAAAAACCGGTATGACGGTTATGTTCCGAATTCCCGTTTTCGTGAACGAGCCCTCTCCGGGATGTTGGGATTAAATAAGGATTGGGGGTATTCCCGACTGAAACTAAGCTATTATCATCTCACGCCGGGAATAATAGAAGGTGAGCGTAATAACGAAACCGGAGAATTGGAAAGCTCGAGCGGAGGCAAACATTACGGCAAGCAACTTCCATTTCAACAAGTACGTCACTATAAAGCGGTATTAGACAATTCTTTTTCCCTTAAATCCGGAATTTTAAAGGTTATCGCCGCTTATCAGCAAAACCGCAGACAAGAATATGAAGAGAGTAAAAATGAATGTGGTCTCGATTTTATGCTACATACTATAAATTACGATGTACGTTATATTTTGCCTGAATACAATGGATGGAAAACAAATGCAGGTATTAACGGCATGTATCAAAAGTCTCTGAACAAAGGCGAAGAATATCTTATTCCGGCATACGATCTGTTTGATTTAGGGACATTCGTAACTGTCAGCAAATCAATGTTCCAACGTTTTCATTTAACCGGAGGGCTTCGTTTCGATATCCGACACTTGCATAGCCATTCTCTTATGGATGGAGAAAAAGAATGTTTCATTGCTTTTTCCCGTACATTCAACGGTTTAACAGGAAGCATCGGAGGCATTTATAATGTCTCGGAAAAGTTAGACATAAGGCTTAACGCATCACGAGGTTATCGTGCACCGAATCTGAGCGAATTAGGCAGTAATGGAGAACATGAAGGTACTTTACGCTATGAAATCGGAAACAAACAACTTAAGCCCGAATACAGTTGGCAATTTGATGCCGGAATAGACTACTCGTTCGAACGTATGTCTTTTCAACTTTCGTTATTTGCCAACCGCATAGATAACTACATTTTTATACAGAAATTGGAAAATATACAAATCGAAGATGTTCCTGCTTATCGATATACTGCGGGCGACGCACGCATAATGGGAGGTGAGGCTCGCATCATCATACATCCAGTCCGTCATCTGCATTTCGAGAACTCGTTTTCTTATATAAATAGCGTACAATTACATTCGTCCGAAGAAAGCAGATTCCTCCCATTTACTCCTGCACCACGCTGGCTTTCAACTTTGCACTATGATATCAATACAAACAGCAAATTATTGGATAATGCATATATAGAGGTCGAAATGGATTATAATTTCAAACAAAATCATGTATATAGAGTAAATAATTCGGAAACTCCGACACCGTCATATACTTTATTCAATATGTCGGCCGGTACAAATATAATACATCGTAAAAAGAGCCTTTTCTCATTTTATATTATGGTAAATAATATATTCAACAAAGCTTATCAAAATCATCTAAACAGATTGAAATATGCCGACACAAATGTCATAACAGGCAGAAAAGGGGTTTTCAATATGGGAAGAAATATCGGATTCAAAATACTTGTTCCGATTAATCTATAAAAAAGACTCTGACCTTATTATGCCGACAATGAAGACTTTATTGTCGGCATAATTATAAGTATTCGCATAAGCTTCTAAGAGCCTGTCTAAACTTTCCAATAAAAAAATACTATCAGGTCATCTTTGCGTTTTCTTCCGGTCTTTTTTCCCGTTTTCACTCGTCAGATAGCACACTATCATCCTCCTAAAAACAGAAAAATATCCTCGTAAGAAACTCTCAAATCTGACCCGAGCAAAATTGAGACAGGCTCTAAGAGCCTGTCTCAATTTTCCGATGAAATAAAAAGTATTTACTATAATCGCTTTCTATCATTTCGGAACATACCCTTTATACTGTCCCGTTTCTTCATTATCAATAATAGACTGTGCAGTTTGCAGTACAGAAAAAGCGTAATTTCTCAACTTATTCCGAATCGTGTCGTTTGTTACGGTACTCCCCTCCTCTCCGTCCTGAACCTTAAACAACCATTCCTGTTCGTCTCCGGGACGATATATATAAAAATAATCTCTATCCATACAGCCGACCGCATCATCCGAAGTGAAAAGAATGCAAGAACGATTTTGACGGAACAAGTCGATCCCGAACATATTATTTATATACGAGATACCCAACATTCCCAAAATTGTAGGACCGACATCTATTTGTCCGCCTAATACTTCCGACTTACGGGGAGACTGTCCCGGTTCATATATAATCAACGGTATATGATGATAAGTCAACGGCATATCGGATTTCGGACTTCCTACTAATTTCCCGTGATCGGCAAGAAACACAAAAATCGTATTTTCATACCAAGACTGGCGAGATGCCTCATCCATAAACTTACGCAAAGACCAGTCGGCATATTCGACAATTTGTTCTTCTGTCTCTTTACTATGCGGCTTAAAGTACGGAGGAATTATATAAGGAGGATGATTACTGATACTCAATAACGTAGCAAAAAACGGTTGTGCAGAGCCCGATCGTTCGGTCAAAACAGGAATTGCATATTCATACAAAAAATCATCCTGGACACCAAAACTGTTGACGACTTTTTCGGATGGATAATTCTCTTGCGCATAAATTTCGTCATATCCGTTCGATCGCAAAAAACCGTTCATATTATCATATTGCGACTCATGAGTCATAAAAAAAAGCGTACGGTATCCATTTTCTTGCAAAATACGAGGTAATCCCGTGTAAAAAGGAATAACAGCTCCTTTCATCAAGTTCTTTTTCATCATTGCCGGATAACCGTATAAAGTAGCATATAATCCGTGATTCGTATGCGTACCGGCAGAATAAAAACGATCAAAACAAGTTGCCTGTCCGGCAAGACTATCCAAAAATGGAGTCAAGCCTCGTTTATCGCCATAACGCTCCATGAACTTTCCGGACATAGACTCCATCAATACCAGTACGACATTCTTTCGGACGAATGGCGTATCGGCATTTATTGTCCGGGCAATAGGCGATATATCCGGAAATGACTCTTCGATAGCAAGAAATTCCCGGACATTCTCGATCGCTTCTTGTTCATTCATAAGTTTCAGGCTCTTATTCTCTTTTTTTGTCGATTCTAAAGTACTACGCAACAGGTTAAAAGTCGGATTTATCCCCAACTGGTTCAAAAAAGTATTATTACAATAATATGCCGCACTCACACGAATAGGATTATACCCCATACGTCCTCGTATGCCGAACAGACAAGCCCATAAAGTCAAAGCCGTTAAAACGATGATTCCGCCGACAGATTTCCATGATCTGAAACGATTCTTCTCAAAAGAAGCGACCGTCAGTTTACGCACCCGACGTAAAAAAACAGAAAATATAGCGACTGCCACTATAAAGAAAAAGATAGGCCAACGATATGCAGGTTCACCGAACATCATTTTCAAAGTAGTCTCTCCATATCCCATCCAATTAAATATGGATGCATTGAGATGCTTAAAAAAATATTCGAAATAGGGTATATCCGATGCACTGATAGCAAAAGTGATTCCGTACATAATACCCATAAATATAGTTAAGCCTCTATACAACCGAGCGCCGTAATAACCGAACCATGCAGAAATGGAGGCAACAGCCAACGGCAAAAGCAAAATATAACAAGCAACGACATTATCGAACCATAATCCTCTTAAAAAAGCTTCGGACTGCAACAGATATTCCCCACTTTCATCCCCGAGATTAGCTGTTCCCCTAAAAAACAAGATCAGCCGAAAAAGAGATAACAACAATAACCCTGCAATATGTATTGAAAAAAGAAATCGAAGGGAATAAAGATAATTCTTCATAATACGTGATAATTTTGACAATTTGCTAACGAATTGCAAATGTATCTTTTTTCTACGAAATAGCAGTGATCTTCGTTAAGAGCCTATCTAAATTTCCAGTATAAAATTATATACCCGAACTTTTTGACCCCCTTTTCGATCTGTTTCTCCGTTCCTGCACGTCACATAGCCCATACATTTGATCAAAAACACAAAACCTCTCTAAAAAATGTACGTGAAAATCTATACAGACTCTAAAAGGATAGCATAAGTAACAATATTTACTCTTATTCAGCTAATTTGTGCACCTTAGTTTTATAAATAGTATATAATATTGCACTCATAAAATTAGCTCTTAAATCCATAACATTATGACACATAAAATTATTTTGTCGATTTGCTTGTCATTTTGCATAAGTTTGTCTATACAAGCTCAAACTCCCGCTTTCCCCGGTGCTGAGGGATATGCTCGTTATACGACTACCGGAGGCAGAGGCGGGGCTGTCTATCATGTAACGTCTCTGGCCGACACGAAAGAGCCGGGAACATTGCGCCATGCTATCGGGAAAACAGGTCCTCGTACAATCGTTTTCGATGTATCCGGAACGATAGAACTCAACGAACCTCTCAGTATCAACAAAGGAGATATTACTATCGCCGGACAGACAGCTCCGGGAGACGGTATCTGCCTGAAAAATCATTCTCTTGCAATAAAAGCCGACAATGTTATTATTCGCTTTATCCGATGTAGGTTAGGCGATCAGGAAAAAGACGAGAATGATGCATTGTGGGGACGAAATCATAAGAATATCATCATAGACCATTGCAGTATGAGCTGGAGTACCGATGAATGTTCTTCTTTTTATAACAATGAAAACT
Source organism: uncultured Coprobacter sp. (assembly GCF_947855755.1). NCBI lineage: Bacteria > Pseudomonadati > Bacteroidota > Bacteroidia > Bacteroidales > Barnesiellaceae > Coprobacter > uncultured Coprobacter sp. The sequence goes on along the minus strand of NZ_CANUAR010000003.1, from coordinate 112,674 downwards.
TCACTCTTCAATGGTGTATCCTAAGCGAAAGTCTGAGAACATCGATCCATGCTAAAGGGAATCACGGATACGGAGCAATATGGGGAGGTCAAAAAGCAAGTTTTCACCATAATCTTTTAGCCTGTCACGATAGTCGTAACCCTCGTTTTTGCGGAAGTCGTTATACGAACCGTCCCGATCTGGAACTTGTAGATCTTAGAAACAATGTCATCTACAACTGGGGATCGAATAGCGGATATGCTGCAGAAGGCGGAAATTACAATATTGTAAACAACTATTATAAACCAGGACCGGCAACATTGAAAAACAGAAAACGTATTTTTTCTCCGGGAGTAGATGATGGAAAAAACAATCAACCTGCCGGCGTTACGGGAAAATTTTATGTCGACGGAAACTATATGGACGGAGCTCCCGATGTAACCAAGAATAATTGGAAAGGTATAGAGCCGAAACCTAAAACTATGGACAAAGATATTTTCAAATCAGACACCGAATTTCCATTCGAAAATACGACAACCCATGACGCCCAGAAAGCTTTCCTCGCTGTTTTACGTTATGCCGGAGCATCTTATGCCAGGGATATTATAGATACACGCGTAACTAACGAGGCTATGACCGGGACATTCAAATACAAAGGATCAAAAGGCAGTACAGGAGGAATTATCGACAGCCAGAACGATGTAGGAGGTTATATCACTTATCAATCGTCACCAGCACCTAAAGACAGTGATGGCGACGGAATTCCTGACGAATGGGAAATAGCTCACAATCTGAATCCGAATGACAAAACAGACGGGGCTAAAACCCATTCGAGCGGTTACACTTATCTGGAAATTTATTTAAACAGTCTGGTCGAAGAAATCGTGAAAGCAGGTAATAAAAACGCTATCATCTCTGTAAAAGAGATTTATCCGGTAATAAAATAACGTTTTTTCCATGATTATCCACCTAATAGCACAAAAAATACACGTTTATAGTAAAATAAAGGAGTTGTTTTGCAATATAAATATATAACACCTTTTTAATAAATAACATGATGAACAAATTTTTCAAACCGATACTATTCGGTACTATTATTTTTTCAATGTTCACCACATCCGTTTTAGCAAAAAGTAAAGGAGTATCATCTCAAGAACTCTATAAGAATCTCCCTTTCAAAATGGATCCGGTACAACGCCCCGTATTTCCCGATTATGAGGTTACTATAACTCAGTTCGGAGGTGTAGGAGACGGGACTACACTCAATAGCGAAGCTTTTGCCAAAGCGATAGAGGCCTTAGAAAAAAAAGGAGGCGGAACTCTTGTTATACCGCAAGGAATATGGTACACAGGACCGATCGTATTGAAAAGCAACATTCATATACATCTACAAGGAGGAGCTATAATTTTATTCAGCGACGACTTCGATTTATACCCGATCGTACATACGTCTTTCGAAGGATTGGATACACGCAGATGCCAATCACCTATAAGTGCCAAAGGAGCTGTCAATGTCGCTATAACAGGAAAAGGAACTATCGACGGAAACGGAGATGCTTGGCGTCCTGTCAAGAAATCGAAACTCACGGCAAGCCAATGGAAAGCTTTGTTACAAAAAGGTGGAGTATTGAATGACAAAAAGGATATTTGGTATCCCTCGGCAAAATCGAAACTCGGAAACGAACGTAGTGACATGAATGTCCCTCGCGGGTTGAAAACCGACAAAGAATGGGAAGAAGTAAAAGACTTTCTTCGTCCGGTACTGTTAAGTTTTATCGATTGCAAAAACGTATTGTTGCAAGGTGTAACTTTTCAAAACTCTCCCAGCTGGAATCTGCACCCTCTCATGTGTGAAAACGTAACGATAGAAAATCTCAATGTCCGCAATCCTTGGTATTCTCAAAACGGTGACGGATTAGATATAGAATCTTGCAAAAACACGATCGTTACGAATTGTTCTTTTGATGTCGGTGATGACGGAATCTGTATAAAATCGGGGAAAGACGCTGACGGACGCAAACGAGGAATACCTTGCGAGAACGTTATCGTCGATAATTGTGTCGTATATCACGGACACGGAGGTTTTGTCGTAGGAAGCGAAATGTCTGGCGGTGTGAAAAATATATCGGTATCGAACTGTCAATTTCTTGGGACAGATGTCGGACTGCGTTTTAAAAGTACTCGAGGACGCGGAGGCGTCGTAGAAAATATTTTCATCAAGAACATCGACATGATCAATATCCCCACCGATGCGTTACTGTTCGATCTGTACTACGGAGGTAAATCCGCATCTGAAGTTCTCGCCGACGGAGATGAAGTAAAAGAAGAAAACGACATCCCTGCCGTAACCGAAGAAACTCCGGCTTTCAGAAATATTACAATTTCAAGAGTCAACTGTCAGGGTGCTCGCCGGGCGATGTATTTTAACGGACTTCCCGAAATGAACGTACAAAATGTAACTGTCAGCGATTGCAATATCACAGCACAATTGGGTGCAGAAGTTGTCGAAACTACCGGAGCAATATTCAAGAACGTAAAAATATCTCCTTCTAAAGGAGCTGCATTGACGATTAAAAACTCGAAAAATATTCTTGTAGACAATTTTTCTTGTCCGACCAAAGAGGGAGCGCTTACTATCAGCGGTGAAAAGACTGAAAACATTCAGATCAAAAACTCATCCCGACTAGAAGCAAATGCAAAAATAGGAACTGAAGTTTCCGACAAAGCAATCGTTTTGAAATAATGACTTCGGAAAATTATCGAAGTTATCCTTTAATATCATATTATTTGTGTGTTGACAAAACCATAAGCCGAAACAAATCGTGCTTATGGTTTTATCTCAGAACCAGTTTAAATTTATGGAAACTCTTTTTAATTGTTCGTCCCGACAAATTTATTACATGAAATATTTAACCGTTTTCATTTTCATATTCTCAAGTCTGTGGGTACAAGCTCAAGTAACTCGGACATGCAAAGTCCGGAATAATTCGAATGAACGAATTTACGATGCGGCTATCGTTCTACCTGTAAAAGACAACAACGTAAAAGGAGTCACCATCTATTATAAAGGAAAAGAAATTGCATCTCAGCTCGATGATCTCGACCAAGACGGCATAGCCGATGAAATCGTTTTTCTTTCGGATTTTAAAGGTAAAGAAAAAAAGGAATTCACTATTATATTTTCTGAAAAGCCATTCCCGACAAACAGATACGCAGCCCGCGTACATGCGCAAATGTTCAAAAAAGAAAAAGATAAATCCATTACTCCGATTACGGAAGCATCTTCTCCGACCGGAACGCTCTACAAAAACCTTCATCATCACGGACCGGCATTCGAATCTGAACTAATGGCTTACCGCATTTATTTTGATAAAAAACAGACTGTGGATGTATATGGCAAATATCATAAACAATTGGAACTGGCACGTTCGCTTTGGTATCCGACAGATGAACAACTTGCCGAAGGATTCGGCGATGACATTCTGAGAGTGAGCGGAAGTGTCGGAGTCGGGACACTAAAAGGTTGGAACGGGAAAAAGGCCGTACATATAGAACCGGTAGATAATCGAGAAGCCCGCATCATTGCAAGCGGTCCATTAAGAACGATAGTAGACATGAACAGCTACGGGTGGCTTTACAATGGGAAAAAAATAGATTTGAAATCTCGCTATATTTTATACGCAGGACATCGCGACGCAGAAGTTTACAATACATTTACCGAAGATACGGACAGTTTGATTTTTTGTACCGGAGTACAAAAAATCAAAGACTGTGAAATGGAACAAAACGGAAAAGACAGAGTTGCCGTATGGGGCACAGATTTCCCCGTAAACGATACAATAAAATACGGGAAACAGACTCTCGGCTTAGCAGTAGATCTTCGAAAAGCAAAATGTATCAAACCTGCTGAAGACAAAGCGAATTATTTATATTTAATCGAACCGGATGATAATAATCAAATAAATTATCGCATAACCGTATGTTCACAGAAAGAATCTTTCGGTTATCATAATTCAAAGGATTTTTTCAAATATGCCCGAATTTGGGCTTCCCGACCTTGCGATTTGTTAGAAATAAATTATTAAATTTGTTTCGAAACCAATTGTGAAAAGCTTTGAAACTTAAATTTACTATCATCCTAACACTATTATGCTGCGTTAAAGGGCTATCATACGCCCAGCCAAAGTGCAGTTTCGCCCATTATGCTCCTGAAGACGGACTATCCGGAAAGACTGTTATGAGTATTACTCAAGACAAAAAAGGGTTCATGTGGTTCGGAACATGGAACGGATTAAGCAAATTCGACGGATACCGGTTTAAAACTTACAAATCTACGCCTTCCGATCCTGAAAGCTTGATGAATAACCGGGTAGATTTAATCATCGAAGATAGTTACCAATACATTTGGGTACTCTCTTATGACGGTCAGGTACACCGATTCGATCCCCGTTCAGAAAAATTCAACAATATTCCGATAAACATCCATGAAAGGAGCAATCACGGAAAAGGAATCACGCATATTCAGCATGCCGGAGAAGGAAAAATGTGGCTATTATCCGACACTGAAGGTTGCTTCAGAATCGAAACTGATCCGGAAACTCACAATTTAACCAGCTATTGGTATTCTACAAAAAATAAAAAACTACCGAGCGATGTCGTAAATAAAATTTATACCGACCCTCAGAAAAACAGCTGGATCATGACAAAAGAAGGAATGGTTTCGGTCGACTCCAAAGGAGATTCTCATCTTGTACATTATCCAGCATCTGTACGTCAACCGATTATATATGACGCTTTATACAGTGAAGGGAACATGTGGTTTTCCTCCTCGTCAGGACAAATATTCCGACAAAATGGTAACGGAATATCAGAACTGATTCAACTTCCGACCAAAGACATAATCCGTTCCATAAAACAACTTAAAAACAAACAACTTCTTTTTCTTACCGAACGAGACGGATTTTTTATCTATGATATAACATCCCGACAAATATCCCATATAGGACAAAATACATTCCCGTTACAAGCCCGTCATCAGCAAATGATTTCGGCTTTTATAGATTCCCATAACGAAATATGGTTACTACTTTCAGAAACCGGTGTTTTACATCATAATCTCAAAAACGGTACTACCGATTATTTTTGGTTAAAAGGAGATGTCATTAACCCCTATTCATATCCTCCTACACCTTTTATTTCGGAAGATTGCAAAGGCAGATTATGGATACGTCCGTCCGGAGGTGCATTTTCCTATTACGACAGGCAAGAAAACAAACTAAAATATTTTTATAATGCACCGGAAGATCCGGCAAGAAAATTTTCGAATATTCTACACACCGCTTTCTCTGACCGTCAGGGAAATCTTTGGCTGTGTACACACTCGAAAGGTCTTGAAAAAATAAGTTTCGTAGAAACTCCTGTCGAAATACTCCGACCGAACACTTCGACAAACTCTTTCTCTGTAAATGAGGTGAGATTTCTGTTCAAAGACGATCAAAATAATCTATGGGTAGCAACAAAAGAAGGCTCATTATACCTGTATGACCAAAACTACTCCCCCATAGGGAAATTATTAGAGAACGGAAAAATCGGTAGCGGCAACCCATTCAAAGGAATTGTTTACTGTATTTTTCAAGATAAAGATAAAAATATTTGGTTAGGGACAAAGGGCAATGGTCTTTACAAGTTAACCGGGAAAGATATTCACACCGGATTTCGTATGGAAAGTTTCAAACATGAACGGAAAAATCCTTTCAGCCTGAGCCATAATAATGTATATTGCGTCACACAAGATACAGAAGGACGGATATGGATAGCCACTTATGGTGGCGGTATCAATTATATCGATACCTCTAACGGGCAAACACGATTTATCCATCCGGGTAATCAATTGAAAAACTATCCGATGACCTCTTGTTTCCGTACACGTCATATCAGCTGCGATAAAAACGGGAATATGTTTGTCGGAACAACAGGCGGGCTTCTCTGTTTCTCTACACATTTCACGTCTCCGGAAACCCTTGAATTCAACCATTTGCGACAAGACAACATGTCGAAAGACGGCCTTACGGCCAATGATGTACACTATATTTATCCGGCATCGGATAACACGATTTATATCGGTACTTTCGGAGGTGGACTGCTGAAAATAACACCACCATATCAATGGAATGACCGTTTCAAATTCGAGAATTATATTTCTCAAACTCCTCAACCGAGTGACATCGTGTACAGCATTACCGAAGATAACCGAGGATATATATGGATAGGAACAGAAAGCACCATTACCAAATTTAAACCGAAAGAAAATTCCTTTGAGAACTATGGCATCGAGTCGGGAATCGACGTCCGTTATTTTTCAGAAGCGACTATTTGCAACATGGGTAAAGAGATTCTTCTCGGCAGTGATGACGGAATTTATATCTTTTCGCCCGAGAAACTGAAAAAACAGGATTATTTTTCGCCTTTGACATTCAGCCGTTTTCTTTTGTTCGGGAAAGAAGTAGATCCGACAACAGAAGACTCTCCGTTAAAGGAACTTTTAGATGATCAGGAAGAAATGACACTGACACACAAACAATCCGATTTCAGTATAGAGTTTTCAACTTTGGATTTCAGAGATCCTTCTTTGATTCATTACGCATACAAATTAGAAGGCTTCGATAAAGATTGGACATACGCAAACAACCAACGGACTGCGACTTACACCAATTTACCGAAAGGAGAATACATTTTCCGCGTAAAATCGACAAATAGCGATGGGAAATGGATCGATAACGAAAGAGAGATCAAGATAAAGGTTTTACCGTCATTCTGGAACAGTACGGCCGGATATATATTTTATATCATAATATTGCTTCTTATTATGGGAACTGTCATGTATGTATTATTCACTATATACCGTTTAAAACACGAAGTGCAGATGGAGCACACCCTGACCCAAATGAAGCTTCGTTTTTTTACGGATATTTCTCACGAACTTCGCACTCCTCTGACATTAATTGCCGGACCGGTAGATTATATTTTACATAATGAAAAAGTAAATCCCGAGGTTAAAGAACAACTTCAATTAATAGAACGGAATACAAACCGTATGCTTCGGTTGATCAATGAAATCTTGGATTTCAGAAAAATTCAAAACCAAAAGATGCGTCTAAGCGTAGAAGAAATTAATTTCGGAGTCGAAGTACAAAGGATCTGCGAAAATTTTTATCCATTAGCAGAAGAACGCCACATCCATTTTTCTGTTGAAGATCATTCGCACGGAGCAATTTTATGGGCAGATAAAGAAAAACTCGAAACGATCCTGAGCAATTTGCTTTCGAATGCCTTCAAATTTACATTCTCGAATAAATCTATTACGGTCAAAACTTCTGAAACGAATGACAACTTAATCCTTCAAGTTTCGGACGAAGGAATAGGTATCGACAAAGATAAAATCAACTTGATTTTCGACAGATTTTCCAGTTCTGAAAAACAAAATCTCTCTAAGCAGCCGGGAACAGGAGTGGGGATGCACTTGACAAAAGAGCTGATCAATATGCATGGCGCTACCATACAGGTAAAAAGCATTGAAGGCAAAGGCAGCACATTTACCGTAACTTTCAGAAAAGGGTATAGGCATTTCGGGAACGAAGCCGATTTAATCAAAAAAGAGCTGACAACCGAAATAACGGATAAAGAAATTGAAAATATTCAGGAAAATACCGGATATACGGGCAATACAGAAAATTCGACGCAAGAGCCTACCGGAAAACCTGTTATACTGGTTGTTGAAGATAACATCGATTTACAAGAATTTCTTCGCACCATCCTATGTTCTGAATATGAAGTCCATAAAGCCATAAATGGTGCAGATGCTTTGAATCGGCTAAGCAATTTACAACCGGATATTGTCATTTCGGATGTTATGATGCCCGAAATGGATGGAATAGAGTTTACTCGGAAACTCAAAGAAGACATTAATACAAGTCATATTCCTGTAATTTTGCTCACAGCAAAATCATCGCTTGAGAATCAAATGGAAGGCTTGGAAACCGGGGCAGATGATTATATCACTAAACCGTTTAGCGCAACTTATCTGAAAGCCAGAATCGAAAATATTTTACGAGCGCGTAAAAAACTTCAGGAATATTACGCTTCTCACTCTACCGATAACAAAAATTCTGAAACAAAAAGTCCCGATCAACCGGTACTGAACTCTCGTGATCAGAAATTTATCGATACAATTACCGTCGTATTGGAAAAAGAACTCGATAACAGCGACTTCACAATCGATGAATTAGTATCACAGGTAGGGTTAGGAAGAACAGTATTCTTCAAAAAGTTGAAGGCGCTTACCGGTCTTTCTCCCGTAGAATATATAAGAGAATTTCGCTTGACAAGAGCTACCGAACTAATCTGTAACGATGAATACAACATTTCTCAAATATCTTATATGGTAGGGATCAGCGATCCTCGCTATTTCAGTCGGTGTTTTAAACAAAAGTACGGAATGACTCCTACTGAATATAAAGATAAGATACAGGGAAAAAGCAAGTGAATAAAAAACAAAAAACTCTCTACAACGGGAGTTTTTGTTTTTATTATTCCGAATGTATCAAATATTCCACCGTTTATACCGAAAAATACGCTCTTTTATTTCCTATGTGATATAATATTGCATTTAGAAAATACCTAAATAAACAGAATCATGCGGAAAATTTTATTTTTAGCGTTTCAATTCTTGATTTTACACGTTTCTGCAACAACGTATTATGTGTCGGCAAATGGAAAATCGGAGGGCGACGGAAGCAAAGAAAACCCCTACAACATAACGACTGCTGTAAAAAAAGCAAATCCGGGAGACGTTATCTATCTTGCCAAAGGGACTTATTCTCTATCGGAAACCGTTAAAATAAGCAGAAACGGAACAGCCTCTTCTCCAATTAAGATGCAACCCGAGCCGGGCGGACGACCGGTTCTGGACTTCAGCGACCAACCGCGTTTTGACAGTAATGCCCGAGGAATTCAATTGTCAGGAGATTATTGGCACATTACAGGATTGGATATTATTAAAGCCGGTGACAATGGCCTTTATATCGACGGGGGAAACCACAACACAATAGAATTTTGCAGATTCAGTGAAAACGGAGACACCGGATTACAAATCGGAGGGGGGGCGACATATAACCTCATTCTGAACTGCGATTCATATTATAATGCGGATAAAAATATGGGAAATGCAGATGGTTTTGCCTGTAAAACAAGTGCCGGAACAGGTAACATATTTAGATATTGCCGTGCATGGATGAACTCTGATGACGGATATGACGGATATTTGAAAGACAGCGACGATATTACTACAACTTACGAAGGCTGTTATGCTTTTATGAACGGAATGTTGCAGGACGGAACTTCGGCAGGAGACGGAAACGGTTTTAAAATGGGAGGATGCGATGCTGACGCATTACGCTCGCATAATGCCATATTAAAAAATTGCGTAGCTGCCAAAAATAAAAAAAACGGTTTCGACCGCAATAGCAATATAGGTAGTATGACTCTATATAATTGTACATCCTATGCTAATGGAGGAAACGATTATATTTTCGTAGCTGCGAAAGAAAAACAGCAGGATTTGGCTGAAGGGAAAAAAATAACAATAAAAAATTGCATTTCAGTATCGAACTCAACACCGAGTATAAGCTGCCGTGCAGATCAGGTAGATATGAGTCATAACACATGGGACGAGAACCTGAATTGCAATACGGATGATTTTGTAAGTCTGAACGTAAATCAATATTTAGCAGACCGCGACGAAAATGGAAATTTACCGGATTTCACCTGTCTGCATTTGAAATCGACCAGTTCGCTTATCGACAAAGGCACTGTCATTACTGGTATTTCTTATAACGGTAGCGCTCCCGATTTGGGCGCATACGAATATCAACCGGGAGATATAGACGTCGATCCGACCGACCCTCTCGAAGACTATACCGTAAACTTCAGCACAATTCCGGGAATTTTTTCAGCCGAGACAATAGAAGGAGGAGCTACCGGAATACAGCACGGAATAACCATAGGCGGAACTGGTAGTAAATCGGGAAGTTTTATTCCATCGCAAGCTGCGAATGCACCGGGATCTTCGGGAGCTGCCAGATTAGACGGAAGCGGATCTTATGTACAATTTCCCAAACAATCTAAAGTAAAACAAGTAATATGTTATGTCGCTGCATCAGGTGTCAATATCAATTCTCGTTCTCTGTCATTACAAAGTTCTACAGACGGTATAAATTTTTCCGATGTTCCGGGAGGACTGCTGGAAGTAACTAATGATGCAACAGGAAAAACAATCTGCGTCGATTTCGACGGAACAAAAGACCTGTTTTTTCGTCTTATTTCAAAATCTTCGGGATGGAACATATATGATTTTATCGTAAAACCGGATAACACAACCACCGGTATTTCCGAAACGGAAGTAACCGATGCAACGAATATCCATTTAACCGGAAACATTCTCTATCTTCCCGAAAACGAATCCGTTACTATATATAATATATCCGGAAAACTTTGTTTTCAAAATAAAAACACGACAACAATCGATTTTTCAACTCAGAATAGAGGGTATTACATCGTTCGAGTAAAAGATATGAAAGGGAATATTATTATTTCAAAAATAATGTACTAAATTGCTTAATAACTAATCATTTTTACGAGAAAGGCTGTCTCCGAATGAAAAAGAGACAGCCTTATTTATGTATAATAGAATATTTTCTTTATCGGTCAAAATTTTGTATTTATACCTTTATCAGTTCGTAATCACGTGTACCCAAACCGATTTTTTCGGCATGTTCCAATCCTGCCCGCCAATTAGTATCCGGATGCAGACAGGCAAATTTATCTACACCTTCGAGATGTTCATGCGGATGCTCTTCTGCTAAACGACTGCCCGGAATCAACGGAGCATTCATTACCAAATCGGCACAAGCCATATCCAAAGCAACCGGATCGAGAGATGCAGCCATACCCAAATCGGGAACAATAGCCGCATCATTATGATTCCAGCAATCGCATTCGGGCGATACGTTCATAATAAAACTGATATGAAATTGAGGTTTATCTTGCAATACGGCCAAAGAATATTCGGCAATCTTATAGTTCAGCCGTTCCGAAGTATCGCCTTCACCTAACTGAGCGGCATCATATTGACACAAAGCCACACATTGCCCGCATCCGACACATTTTTCATAATCGATTTGAGCAATATGACGATCATTCAGGTGTATCGCATCATGAGCACAATGTTTTACGCAAATATTGCAACCTTTACAATTTGCTTCCTCTATTCTGGGTGATGAGGCAGAATGCAGTTCCAGCTTTCCTCCGACACTGGCACAACCCATTCCGAGATTCTTCAAAGCACCTCCGAACCCGGCTTGTTCGTGACCTTTAAAATGGTTCATCGTCACGATCACGTCTGCATCGGCAATTGCCGTTCCTATTTTTGCAGTCCGGCAATATTCCTGATTTATTTCGATCTCTTTATAATCAGTTCCTTTCAGTCCATCTCCGATAATCACATCGCACTGTGCCGAGATAGGATTGAAACCATTCTCCATAGCGCTACGTAAATGATCGACCGCATTGGAACGACGCCCCGAATAAAGGGTATTACAATCGGTCAAAAAAGGTTTCGCCCCTAAACTTCTTAACAAATTAGCCATACGAGCTGCATAATTCGGACGGATATAAGCTAAATTACCCGGCTCGCCAAAATGAATTTTTATTGCAGTAAACGGATTTGAAAAATCCAATCCTGCAATACCTGCCCTACGGCAAAGACGCTCCATCTTATCCAACAAATTACTGGATGGTGTCGTGTGCAGATCGGTAAAAAAAACTTTAGACTTTTCCATATCGATAAATTTGTGCCTGCAAAAATACAATTTCAAAATATATTACAGTACAGACGGAACATACATTTTTCCCTGCCTGCTATTTCTCCGCAACATGCGTTTCAGTAAACGTGCGGTGAATTCATGATTTTTTAACCCCCATTTCGGAGCTATCAACAAATCATCGGGAGACTGGGAAACAAAACGCTCTACTGTAATATCCGGTCTCAGATGTTCGATAAAATCGATTACTAAATCAATGTATTCATCGACATCGAACAGATGAAACCGTTCTGGATTCTCCGCCTGTTCGTATGCCATACGGGTATTGCGAATCAGTTGCAACTGATGTAACTTCAATGTCGACAACGGTAACCGGGACAGTTTCTCAGCATGAGAAATAATCGTTTCCCGATCTTCTCCCGGAAGTCCCAGAATCATGTGAGCACCCGTCAAGATTCCGGCATTTACGGTGCGCTTTATCGCATCCACAGATTCGGAAAAGGTATGCCCTCGGTTTATTCTTTTCAATGTCTCGTCGCATGTCGATTCTATGCCATACTCGACCAAGACAAAATATTTTTTCGACAGCTCCGACAAATAGGAAAGAAGTTGATCCGGCATACAATCGGGACGTGTACCGATAATCAGCCCCACAACACCATGAACGCCCAAAGCCTCCTCATACTTGTCCCGCAATGACCGCAATTCTCCATAAGTATTGGTATAAGCCTGAAAATAGGCCAAATATTCCATATCGGGATACTTGTGCCCGAAAAAACCGATTCCTTCTTGCAACTGTTCGGTAATAGACTTGTCGGTATGGCAATACTCAGGACTGAATGTCTGATTGTTACAGTAGGTACAACCTCCGTTTCCTTTTGTTCCATCTCTATTCGGACAGGTAAATCCGGCATTTATAGAGATTTTCTGGACTTTACCTCGAAAATATTTTTTCAAGAATGCCCCGAAATCGGCATAAGGCTTTTCGTCCATTCCTATTTCCCGTATTCTCTATAAAATCCGACAATCGCTTCTATTCCCTTGTCCATAATATCTATCGGCATATTTTCATTCGGTGAATGCGTCGCATCCGACTCCAGACCGAAACCCATAAGGATAGACTTCACTCCTAAAACTTTCTCGAAAGTCGCGATAATAGGAATACTCCCTCCCCGACGAACTGCCAAAGGTTTTTTCCCGAAAGCCTCTTCATAGCCTTTCTCAGCAGCTTTATACGCAGGAAGATCTATCGGACATACATACCCTTCTCCCCCATGCATCGGCGTCACTTTTACCCGAACATAATCAGGAGTTATACGATTAATATAATCGATAAACATTCTTGATATTTTTTCGTGTTCCTGATGCGGCACCAGACGACACGAAACTTTAGCATAAGCCTTAGATGGAAGAACCGTCTTCGATCCTTCTCCCGTGAAACCGCCCCAAATCCCACAAACATCGAATGTCGGACGAATCGCCGTACGTTCCAGCGTCGAATATCCTTTCTCTCCGAAAAGAGCTTTTACATCCAGTGATTCACGATATTTATCTTCACTATAAGGAACGGCTGCCAACATCTCCCGTTCCCGAGCAGAAACTTCTTCTACATCGTCATAAAAACCGGGAATCGTAATACGTCCGTCATTATCGGTAATTCCGGCGATCATTTTACACAAAACATTTATAGGATTCGCCACCGCACCGCCGAAAATACCAGAGTGTAAATCCCGATCAGGTCCAGTCACTTCTATTTCCCAATATGCCAATCCTCGCAGACCGGTAGTAATGGAAGGAACATCAGCCCCCACCATACTCGTATCGGAAACCAGAATTATATCTGATTTTAAAAGATCCTTATGTGTACGGCAAAAATCTTCAAGACCGGGAGACCCGACCTCCTCTCCGCCTTCAAACAAAAACTTCACATTGCATTTCAACAGCTTCTCTCGCAAAGCAATCTCAAATGCCTTGACTTGCAGAAACGATTGACCTTTATCATCATCAGCCCCCCTCGCCCACAAACGTCCGTCCCGAATAACGGGTTCGAAAGGATCGGTATTCCACAACTCCAAAGGCTCGACTGGCATTACATCATAATGCCCATAAACCAAAACCGTAGGAGCTGACGGATCGATAACTTTAGAAGCAAATACTACCGAATTTGCCGAAGTCGGCATCACCTCTGCCATATCGACACCGGTCTCCAGCAATAAATTTTTCCAGCGCAAAGCGCACTCTTGCATATCATTCTCATGTGAAGGATCTGAACTTATAGAAGGTATTCTGATCAAAGAGAACAACTCCTCCTGAAACCGTCCGCGATTTTTCTCGATATATTCTTTTACATTCATACTTTCAAATCTTTATTTTCCAAATACTTTTAATCTATATGTCTCGTCTTATTCAATAAATAATGATCGAGAATAACCATTGCCGCCATAGATTCGACGATAGGAACTGCACGAGGTAATACACAAGGATCATGACGCCCTTTTGCCTTCAGGTTTATCTCATTACCGGCATAATCCAGTGTCCGGATATCACGTAAAATAGTAGCAATAGGTTTGAATGCAACTCTGAAATAGATGTCTTCTCCATTGGAAATTCCTCCTTGTATTCCTCCCGAATGATTTGTCATCGTAGAAACTTTACCGTCCTTTTTTATAAACACATCATTCATTTCAGATCCGCGATACTGAACGCCATCGAATCCCATACCATATTCGAAACCTTTTACCGCATTAATGCTCAACATGGCATTACCCAAATCGGCATGTAATTTATTAAACACCGGATCACCCAATCCCACCGGGACGTTCTTAATGACACAGGTAATGACTCCGCCAATCGTATCCCCTTCCGACTTGACATCCGCAATCAATTCTATCATCTTCTCTGCCGTATCGGCATCAGGACAACGTACGATATTCGATTCTATCTTATCCAAATCATAATGAGTATAATCTTTAGGCAATTTGATCGGTCCTACCTGAGAGGTAAATGCCCTGATATCGACAGAGAGTCTTCTTAATGCCAACTTTGCCAAAGCTCCGGCAACACACCGGGCAATGGTTTCTCTCGCAGAAGAACGACCTCCTCCTCGATGATCCCGGTATCCGTATTTCTGCTGATATGTATAATCTGCATGAGACGGACGATAGGCTTCTCTTAAATTATCGTAATCTCCGGAATGTTGATTTTCATTATACACGACAAAACCGATAGGAGTTCCCGTAGAATATCCGTCAAATATACCTGAAAGAAGCACTACCTTGTCCCCTTCTTTTCTCGGAGTAACAATCGAAGACTGCCCGGGACGACGACGGTTCAATTCTTTCTGTATGAAGTCCATATCGATCTCAACTCCTGCAGGCATCCCATCGATAACGCCTCCTACTCCTTTTCCATGAGACTCACCGAATGAAGTAAGCCTGAATATTGTTCCGAAACTATTCATCGTTTAAATATATTATTTAATATATGCAAGTAAAGATACAACTTTTTCCTGAATAGTAAATATGAAACTTAACTTATATAACAAGCAGAATGTTTTCAATTTCCTTTTTTTATTCTAAGAGCCTGTTTAAATTTTGTTCAGATCAGGTTTGAAAATATTTTTTTTGTTTTTATGAGGAGGATAACGAGCTTACATGCGCATGCAGAAAAAGAAAAAACAGATCGAAAAAGAAACAAGAAGTATGAAAATGTAATTTTTTATCGAGAGATTTAAACAGGTTCTAAATAAAATAGTATCAATTACATCAAAAAAGGGACTCTCGTTATTTTAATAAAAAAGAAAAATCAGATAGAATACATTAACTGAAAAAATTACTACATTTGTAATTAGGATTTTAATCTTTTATACTTAAAAAATAAAAAAATGAAAAGTCTGAAATTTACAGCGTTGTTTTTAGCTGCGATCATGATGCTCGCCAGTTGTGGTACAATGAATAATACAGGTAAAGGTGCTCTCATTGGCGGGGGTGGCGGTGCTGCATTAGGTGCTGGAATAGGCGCTCTTATCGGAAAAGGTAAAGGTGCGGCAATCGGTGCTGCCGTAGGTGCTGCGGTAGGCAGTGGCGCTGGAGCTCTTATCGGGAAAAAGATGGATAAGCAAAAAGCCGAGCTGGAAAAAATAGAAAGTGCTCAAGTTTCTACCGTAACAGACCAAAACGGCCTTCAAGCTATTAAAGTAACATTTGATAATGGTATTCTATTTAAATTGAACAGTTCTACTTTGAATGCGGTTTCAAAAACAGCTTTATCCCAATTTGCCGCATCTCTAAAAAATACTCCGGAAACCGATATCACAATATGGGGACATACCGACAATACCGGAACTCTGGCTGTAAACGAACGGATTTCTGCTCAAAGAGCTGAGGCTGTTGCCGACTTTCTCGTACAAAACGGTATTCCCAGAAGTAGAATGACTACAGCCGGAAAAGCATATAATGAACCTGTTGCTAGCAACGATACTGAAGCAGGACGTGCACAGAACCGTCGGGTGGATATCTATATCACAGCAAACGAAAATATGATTAAACAAGCCGAGCAAGGAACTCTACAATAAACATAGTAATTCAAAAGATTTGAAGCACCTCCGAAAATTTAAGAGAAAATTTTCGGAGGTGCTTCCATATAAAAGGCTTTTTTGACGATTCTCACAATCCTGAAAGCCAATCGGAATAAATTGTTGTTAAAAAAAATTTTCATCGAATTTAATTTTCGAAATCCCAAAATCTTTATTGTATATTTGTTATATTCATTAAAATACAAGAATTAATTTAATACGATTATGAAAGTATCCTACCTCTTATTAGCAGAAGGTTTTGAAGAAATCGAAGCTCTTGCTACTACAGACATGTTACGCCGGGCTGGTATGGAAATAAAAACAGTATCTATCACTCCGAAATTAGAGGTCAAAGGAGCCCATGACATCATTGTCCGTGCAGATATGACTTTCGATACACAAACTATATCTGACGCACAATGGATCATATTACCTGGAGGAATGCCCGGTGCAAAACATCTGGAAGAGTATGCTCCACTGATCGAAATACTGAAAAAACGGGCAGACGCCGGAGAAAATATTGCTGCAATTTGTGCAGCACCTGCTCTCGTTCTCGGGAAGAACGGGATTTTGAAGGGGAAACGAGCCACTTGCTATCCGGGATTTGAACAATTTCTCACCGAAGCCACTTACACAGCTCAACCGGTCGAAATAGACGGGAACATTATTACCGGAAACGGCCCGGCTTCTACGATAAAATTTGCTGCAAAAATTATCGAAAACACATTGGGTAAAGAAACCGCCGACTCTGTTTTAAAAGGAATGATGACAGAAAACGTATAGTAAAGATCTACAAAAATGCCGACAAGATATTTTGTGAGGATTGTCGGCATTTCTATTTTCTCAGCTTTATAATTTCTCAGAACCTGTCTAAATTTTACTCGGGTCAGATTTGAAAGTTTCTTTCGAGGATGTTTTTCTGATTTTATAAGAAGGATAATGGACTATCTGACGAACGAAAACGGGAAAACGGATTGAAAGAAAACACAAAAATGGCCTGGTTATATTATTTTATCAGAAATTCACACAGGCTTTTAATTAACAAAGAAACTTTTATCCTTAATTTTATTTTTTATTATCTCTATCAAATCCTTGTTCGTACAATCCATAAAATCCATAAAGGGACAGATACTCTCAACATTAACCATACACCAGTCTCCGATAAATTGGATATAATTATTTTCATCTACGATCAACTTAAATCCTAATTCCGTATCAGAGTTTCTTAATGTCGTCACTGCCAACTCTCGAAATTCCCCATCATAGCTTTTATTTCCGCAACATAAGCGCATTTTACCTTTTCTACTAAGACTGATCGATGCAGGATTATTCACTTCTTGTAATTTACCTTCAGCATCAGCGACTTTATAATATTTGAAATAAAGCATATAATCATACTCCGAAGCAATATCGTATATATCGGTCGTGTTATAAATCACCTCCCACTCATTATTCTTAGAAATATAAAACTTATTGTGCTTTTTCTTTGGAACGCAAAGAGAACATTTCGAATTATTTATATAGTAGTAATTATCGTCTTCGTCATATTTTATATAAGAAGCCCATACCCCATCCTTAGATTGCGGACGGTATTCTGCCCAATCATTTCCGTCTCTTACAAAATACCCTCCTTCGTAACAATATATTTGACGCCCGTTTGCTTTAAAATAGCTATAAATCTCTTTTGTATAATAAATCACCTCCCATTCGCCATTCTTAGAAATATAAAACTTATTGTGCTTTTTCTTCGGAACACAAAGAGAACATTTCGAATTATTTATATAGTAGTAATTATCGTCTTCGTCATATTTCATATAAGAAGCCCATACTCCATCCTTAGATTGCGGACGGTATTCTGCCCAATTATTCCCATCTTTCACAAAATACCCTCCCTCGTAAGTAAATAAACCGGTTATTTGGGCTGCCAACTCTACGATAAAAAACAATGTACAAGAAATTATCAGATAAAGTTTTTTCATGGTGTAATACCTCTTTATTTATACAATAACAAATATAGGGATAAAAATATATATAATATACTTATACTTAAATAAATACAAAATAATTTGCTTATTAAAGCCGACTCTTATTACTTCTTTGCAATATAATCATAAACAACTTTTGAAACAGAGGCTATTATAGCCGCATTTGTTTTATCATCTTCTTCCGAATCCCGTACAAAAACAGCAATACAATAGTGTTGTCCGTCAGGTAACTGTACAAAAGCCAGATCATTGTCTCCCGCCTTTATTCCTTTAGCGTTCCGATCAGAACTTCCAGTTTTATGTCCCATTACCACCCCTTCAGGAAGTCCGGCTTTTATCTTATCATTTCCGGTAGATGTTTCTATCATAATTTTTCTTAAATAGCTCCCATACTCGTCTCTGAACAAATCTTCTTTTAAAAATTTATCCAACAATAGAACGGCAGAAGACGGCGTAGCCGTATTGCAGTACTGTTTCTCAAATGCCTCATGCATCACCGCTTCCGTCGCAACAACAGACATTCCCGAAATGCCCAACCGCTTAATATAATCATCGACAACTTTTGCCCCGCCGATATACCCGAATAATATATCACACGCGTTATTATCACTCAACGATACCGTATAGGAAAGCAACTCTCGTATCGACATCTTAATATTACCCTGAGGATGCCGATCTCTCAAAGGGCTATATGTGTCAGGTAACAGATCCGATTTCCGGACAAATATCTCGGTATCGAGGGAAAGATTATTTTTATGAAGATAATCGAGAACAGCAAGAGCTAATGGAAATTTGCAAACACTCATCATCGGATAATCGCCTTTATTTATTTCCAAAAGTTGATTATCTTCATAAAAAACAGCAACTCCTACGGTTGCTTTTTTCCCTTCCAAAACAGAAGCGATACGCATCTTCAATTCTCTTTTATCCTTTGAGAAAGCTACTGTAACGGTAAAACATGCGATTAAGACTCCAACAATAAAATATTTCATAATTATCCGATATTATTTATGAGAAACAAAAATACTTAAAAATATACTCAAGCTGATTATCTATATCTTATAAAAATATATCAATGTTCCTCAAAAACGATGACACACCATTGCACTATCAGAGCTCCTTCTTTCGGAAAAACACAAGCGTAAATATTTTTTCATTTTTAACAATTAAGTATTCCTTAAGATCGTACCTTTGCACTCCCGTGTGCTTGATAAACCACGTAAAAAACAAGATGTATGAAAAAAACAGTCAGCCTCCCCTTTATGGTGTTGAGCATACTTTTCTGTGTATGCCTCATCATTTCCAACATTCTGGAAGTGAAAATGATCTCTTTAGGTCCTGTCACGGCAACTGCCGGACTTATCGTATTCCCTATCTCGTATATTATAAATGATTGTATTGCCGAAGTATGGGGTTATAAAAAAGCTCGATTGATCATTTGGGCAGGATTTGCCATGAACTTTCTTGCCGTAGCGCTTATACAGTTGGCAATACTTTTGCCTCCGGCTTCATTCTGGAACGGACAAGAAGCCTTTTCTTTGGTATTTGCCGCAACTCCCCGTATCGCAGTAGCCAGCTTGATCGCATTTTTGTCCGGCTCGTTTTTGAATGCTTACGTTATGAGCAAAATGAAAGTAGCCAGCAAAGGTAAAAGATTTTCGCTTCGGGCAATGGTATCGACATTGGTAGGAGAAAGTGCCGATTCTTTGATCTTTTTTCCTGTGGCTTTCGCCGGAGTCGTACCGTTTAACGAGCTGCTGATACTTATCATAACTCAAGCAATTCTGAAATCGGCCTACGAGGCTATCATCTTACCGGTTACCATACGAGTGGTAAAGCTAATCAAACGAATTGACGGAAGCGATGTATATGACACCGACATTTCTTATAATATACTAAAAATAAAAGAAGTATAATATTTATATGGAAGAAAAGACACTAAGCCTATTAGGAAAAAAGACAGAATATCCTCAAGATTATGCTCCTGAAGTATTGGAAGCATTCAATAATAAACACCCGGAGATGGATTATTGGGTACGTTTCAACTGTCCCGAATTTACAAGTCTTTGTCCTATTACAGGACAACCGGATTTTGCAACTATACAGATCGATTATATTCCGGATATAAAAATGGTAGAGAGCAAAAGTTTGAAGCTTTATTTATTCAGTTTTCGCAATCATGGGGGATTTCATGAAGATTGCGTCAACTTGATTATGAAAGATCTCATCAAACTTATGAACCCCAAATACATCGAAGTTACCGGTTTTTTTACACCGAGAGGCGGAATCAGCATATACCCATACTGCAATTACGGACGTCCCGGTACTGAATATGCCGAAATGGCAAAAGATAGAATGAGAACCCATCGATAAAGCTGTTATAATGCAAAAAGTAGCCGTTATCCTGACATTTATCGGAAACGGCTACTTTTTTTATCTTTAAAACTTATTCAAATTTTACTCAAGTCTGCTTTGAAGTTTTCTTTATTGGAAAAATTTTAAACAGGCTCTTATATAATCTAATTTTTCACAGGGCGTACCGACCGTCCGTAATAACTGGCATTTCCCGCCCAACGAATCTGAGTCGGTTGCAACTCTAAATAATAGGCATAATCATTATCTCCGGCATTACGATACTGAGATGTCCAGTAATAGCCGACTTCTCCGCCTTTAGAAATCGTCGATCCCGGATAGATACGATACCCTGTTGCCGGCAGGAAAAGCCCGCCGACCAACTCTTCATCGGTAATCTGACGTGCTGAAGTATTCTCTATACGGCCGCTTTTCATCGGAGGAGTAAACAAATATCCATATACATTTTTACCATCCTCTGTCGTATAATATCCATATTGATATGAGGCTTCATTATACAATTTTTGCATCTCCGCCTGTGTCGGCAGTCTCCATGCCCCTTGCGTCGCCCAATAAGCAATATCTCCGTAAGACGCAGCAGCAAAATCAGAGGTCTCGGCCGTACATGCCTCATCGGTAAACATTTTACCACTTATGTCTTGCGACACATTCTTTGCACAAACACTGGAACTGGTAGTCAAAGCATTTGCACCGCATACTCCCCAATTGAAATGATCCATCTGCGAAGAACTTTGTGAAATAGACGACCCGGTATTACCATCGACATAATTGAAGTATTCCCATTGATGATCGGAAATCTTCCAATCTTCACCTAAATGCTGAAGGTTACCTCTTGCCCATTTTATTCCGCAAACGCTGACATAATCATTATATTCCGAATTTACATCATCATAAAGCATTCCGTCTTTATCATCATCGTCATCGGAAGAACATGCGGCAAATCCGAACGTCATCGCAGACACTGCCGCCATAATCAATAAATTTTTTAAATTCATATTTTTTATTTAAATAACCAGTTACAGACATAAATATATAAATTTCAGGAAAGAATATATATAATATAGACAAAGGTAAGCAGCTTGTTAACGTTTTCAAAATCTATATACTGAAAAAGAGATTTCCAACGCTTATTTTTAACATTTCATCTTCAAAAGACAGACTATCGCAATAACCGGACTATATATAAAAGTTCTGCCGATAAGAATCCTTATCGGCAGAACTTTTATATATCCCCACAAACTATACGACTCTTACAGATTCCGGTGCAATTACAAATTTCATTTCACGATTATCATACGCCCTTTTGTATTGGCAACCCACTGAGGAGCATACAGACACTGTATCGTAGAAATACCGTTATGATAACTTCCGGGACGATCGACCCAAACATCATAACTAACTACATAAGTACCTTTCGGGAGAAAATCAAAATAGAGATTCGTCACCGCATCTTTTGTTTCCTGATAATAGCAAACTCCGTCTTTACATTCGTAACGCGACAGCTGATCGACCGGTTCGAAACATGCAGGACGTTGATCTTTTACATGGACAAATTCCAAATCACGATCTGTCCTTATTACCAAACGGATATTGACCTTATCTCCGCTTTTCAACGTCACTTTATTTAAAGGCAAATATACTTTTTCTTTTCCCGACATTTGTTCCACAAAAAATTGCTTATCGATAGAAAAACCTTTGACCGCCTTATTTCGTATCTGTGTAAAATCGGCAAAATACTGTCGGTACAACGCTCCCCATGAAGGTTGTTTCTGATCGGTCGATACTTCGACATTTGCCAAATCAGGAGTAATATCCGTTCCCTGACGGACATACCGTTCATATCCGATGAAACCATCCGTAACCTCAGGTTTTAAAACGGTTTTCCCCCATGTGATTTTTACCGTATTTTTCGATGCTGACAACATATAGTCTCCGGTATTCAATATTGCATTGACGGCATCTATCGTCGAAGGCACAGATCCCCAATTCTGCGTCTGTTTTTGCATAATCAACCAACGTTTCATCTCATTCAACTCTTGTTTTGAATTCGGATCTATTTCTGCAAAAGCATTCATTATTGCAGTATGCATCTGTATTGCGCTATTTCTATAAGCATAAGACGACTTATTATTTTGCCAAAACATTCCCATATCTTCTGTCGTTGTAGAATATTCTCGCAAAGACTCCAATATCTCTTTGGCCTCATCGGTAAAACCATAACGATACAACGATACTGCAGCAATAGCTTTTTCGTACAAAGAGAAAGAAACCCACTCCCTCTTTATATACTCGATGATCTCTTTATGAGCACTTAGAGCTTTTGCCAACGGTATGTCCCGATAGCTACTTCTCACATACACATAAAGAAGCTTGCCATATTCAGATACCACACCCAACTTCTTAGCTTTCCTCCTTTCCTGATCCGAAATAATACAGCTATCCAAATAATTGATCGCCCGCATCTGCATATATTTAGAAGCTTCGTCATATTGTATTCCACCTAATTTCGTCAAGCGAGACAGCCCTTCTAAAGTATTAACCGTCATCAAGAAGCTAACCGGCATTTTTTTCATCCAACCCCAACCGCCTTCGGGCTTCTGCAAGTCATGAAGCAATTCCAATGCTTTATTTTGCAACTGCTCAGCACGAGAAACATCCAATAAACTGGAAAGTGATTGCAATCGTTCCGTTTCATTTTGTGCATCCAACGCCCAAGGCGTCTCTGAAATCAATACGGATTTTAACTCTTCATTTTTCTCCAAAGGAGATGCTAAAGATGAACCGGTCTCATTTTTAACTTTCCAAGTCTGCAATGCCGAAACGATCTCAGGATTATTGCGAGCTAAAACCGAAGCGACCGTATTGCCATATAAAGCTGCCGTAATATTAATAACATCGGTACCCGAAACTTCATTTAATTGAGGAAGAGCCTGCACTACATACCAAAGCGGATTAGCCGTATACTCCAATACCATACGATAATTTTCCTCTGCATCATCAGAAAGCCCTTGCATCCGTATGTTTTTTATTTCCTTCCCGCCTTTCAACACAAAAGGTTCAGCCTCCGTCACCAACGTCCGCGACGGTAATATCGGAATAATGTGTTGTTCTCCATCGCTTACTCCGGGAGTCACCGCGTTTACACGGATACCCAACACATCCAACCCCTCAGGAACTGTAAAATCCACACTTTCCGATTTCGATTTTCCGGCTTCAAGAATAAACTCCTGCTTTTTCTGTTCCAATACTTTATCAGTATATGGATCGAACAACTCGAATGTGAAACTGCCGCTCATCAAACGATCTGATATATTCTGCATTAATGTAGCAATCGAGACCTCATCTCCCCTACGTACAAAACGAGGTATGTTCGGGACTACCATCAACTGTTTTTGAGAAATCACATTATTTTTATACGAACCGTATTTCAGATCTTTCGTATAAGCCAAAGCCTGAAATTGCCATTCGGTGTTGCTTTCGGGAATCGTAAATTTAACAGACACTTCTCCTTGCTCATTCGTCGTCAATTGAGGATAAAAAAATGCCGTTTCATTGAAATCTCGCCGATATTGCACAGGTGTCTGTTCCAAATTTCCAGAACCGATCGCACCATCCGAGACTTCAGGAGCTGCTACATCTGCAACAGAAATACCGACCCGGCTTTTTGCCATTGTATTCATCTGTGTCGCAAAAGTCAAAGAGGACATTCTTCTGTAAATAGTAGAATAAACAAACCTTCCGAAATAAAGCGGAGAACATGAAGTGCTTATCCGTTCCGATTTCCAAATGTTTTGTCCCTCTACTCCCTGCAAAAACAAGCCATAATCTATCGGACTATATACCGGTCTGAAACTCCAATCATGAGGCATTATCTCATTTAAAGAAGCATCGAACATCTCGGTCATAAAGCGTGCGGAAACGGGTTTTCCCGATGCGTCCTTCACTGTAAAGCTCCAAGACTCTTGACTGCCCGGAACTGTTCTATCCCGGAAAGTAGAAGTCGTTATCGACAATTTCATATCCGGCTTTTTCCGATGTATATTTATCACAGAGTTATAAGAACATCCTTCTTTTATAAAAGATACGAAAAGCTTAAGACGATCACCATATTCCGGTTTATATAAAACAGGGAATCGGTGGTTTTTATTCGATATTTTTACTCTTCGAGAGTCTACCAAACGAAATCCATCATATAAATTGCATAAAACGTATGCTTGCTTGATAGAAGTCCCGTATATGACATCGACAGACTCCCCATCCGAAATTTGATACAAATTTTTAGGCACCCATTCATACGTTTTCATCGGGGGCTTTTTATCTTGCATACTATATAAAGCAAAATCGGCATTTCTGATAACCAAGTTTCCATTAGTATCCGTCACCTGAAGTACAAGACGGTATATGCCCGAAGGCAATTTTTTCCAACTTCCCAAAGCAGGAATATTATCCGACACGAAACTCTTTTCTTCTACCTGCATCCGCACTTTCAACGAATCGGCACTTATAATGTCATGTTTCGATATAGGATTTTCCAAACCATACATCGAATATAATATATACTTACATTTTACCGAAACCGGCATTCCTGCCATATTCGTTATCCTGAACTTGACCGGATTGGGTGCATCCTTGTCAATCATTTTGGGAACTTCCATCTGCACCGACAACGGACTTTCTCCCACCGTCACCCAATAAGATTGAGATTGTGTTTCACCATTAGCAGATGTTACATTTACATCAATCCTGAATCGATAAAAAGTTCCGGTCTTCAATGCATCCTTATCGCTTTTCCGAGCAACAAATCGAAGCGTAAACTCACCGTCTTCTCCCGTAAACAACTCTCCTTGAGCTATCTGTTCACCATTATTATTTCTCCACCAACTGTTCGCAAGACGTTGCACCGTATAAGAAACATCCGCTCCTGAAACAGGAACTCCCGAAAAACTGATGACTTTGCCGTTAACCGAGACCACCTGGCCTAAAGACACGGCATCTTTTACCGGCTCGAATAAAATACGGAAAGTCGGTCTTTTATATTCCGACACTTGTACAGATAAACTTTCGTTACGACCTTCTACTCTAATCCGGCAATATCCGTTTACCATATCCGAAGGAAGCTCAAAAGATCCGGTAAACGAGCCGAACGAGTCGCCTTGAACCGTGCGGCGGGCAATATCTTTACCTTGGGCCGAAAGAACGACTGTATAACGTCCGTCAGGTACGACTGTCCCGACTTTTTCTCCCACCCGATAATCTATTCCGGAAAAATAAAGCGTCTGTCCGGGACGATAAACAGAACGGTCGGTAAAGAGAGAAATCATTTCACGTTCCGTATCCGCATCACCGTTCCAATATCCGTATCTCAAGTTCTGAAGCGGATAATAAACATCATTCTTCATTTCGGGTTTAAAATACGTTACCGCATCTTTCTCACCCAAACGAACCAAACCCAAACGATCTGCCTTTACCGTACTTACATAAGAATCTTCAGAATCTGAACGAAACAATTTTACCGGAATCCCGGATAACGGTTTTCCGCTTTTAGAATCAGTCAGGATAACGAGCGTCTCTTTTTCTGTCGGAGCTAAAGTCGCCGCGTAGATACGGGAAACATAGAAACCGATTTTTCCAAGATCAGCTTTCTCTTCCGAAAAAAATCTCAAGAAATATTCTCCGTTATTCAGTGCCGGAAGAACACATTTCCCGGTGCGATTTGCCAAACTCAACGTATCACTCAGATGCAAAGTATCTGCAAATTGCAGTATGCTGTCATTACCCTCCGTACGATATAACTTAAAATAAAGCTGCTTGATATTCTTATACCCAAAAGAGAGCGTATGCGGTTCTCCCGGATATAAAACTTGACCCATATTCAGATCGAAACTATATGCCGTCAATTGATCTTGTTCATATTTAAGACAATCCAGGCGAGGATATTCCGGGAAACGAGAAATCAACCGATCAGATAACTTTACCAGATAGGCTTTAGTTTCGGGTGATGTATTCCGGCTATAATAATCCAATAAATCTATCGCTATTTCTACCGAATAAGGACTATCTTTATAAACATTCAGCAGATTTTCTAATTTTTGAGGGTATTCAACTCCGGAGTTGTTATCCTGTAAAAACTTCAACCGTTTCAAATCAGCTATAAGGTAAGAGGGCGATCCCGGATCGGAAAATCTCAACAACAACTGATACACGGCAATTACCTGATGTCTCAACTGATATTTCTCTGGGAAATATGGATAGTTTACAAAATCTGCTGCCGGCATATTCAATTCTTTCAACAAAGGCTCTTCAAGAATAAAAGGAAGTACCGGATTCGACAATAATCCCTCATATATATCTATTGCACGGTACGCCAAAAAGTCGAGCATGGTCGGGGTCAATATTTCCCAATCTTTATCGGTATACAGAGCATCTTTATAAACCTGAGTAGATGTTTTATTTAAAATTTCTGCCGGTTTAACGGAAGACTGCAACAGATCGGATATCTTTCTTACAAAAGCTGCTCTATCCCATTCATCGATCTTCGCAAGATCGGGAGCTACATCTGTCGGAATACCACTCTCCAATACCCTTCGAGTATCCTCATAATAATCAAAAATTATCTGAGCCTCAATAGAGCTGAGCACAGCACGTTGTACCGAATCTGTAGAAGACTCTCTCAAATGCTCGGCAAACCGTATCAACGAGGGAAAACTATCTTGTGAAATTCGTAACTGATAATGCACATATTCAAGCAGATACTTTGCGATCAAAGGATTGTTCTTTTCTTGTATCGCTTTCTTCAAATTCTTATCAGCTTCAACCAAAGCCGTACGCGGTTTCGCTGTTTTATCCCGCATAGCAACAGCCTCATTTTTCGTAATCCCTTGAGAGAAAACTGTGCATATTCCCCCTATTACCCATAAAAAAACAAAAATAAATTTTTTCATAATACATTGCCCTCCTAACCTATCTGTCATACTACAAATATAATAACTAAAAGATAACCGTTAATTAAGAAAAGCCAAAAGATAATTATAAAACATTAACTATATCATTCTACTCATTACCGAATACATGTCTGAAAATGTCCGGGATATATAATTTCTTATCGAAAATTTTAGAGACTATCCGATTTTACACAAGTCAGGTTTGAGAGAAATCCACATGAATAGTCAGTTTTCCTTTTAAGAAAGATACCACACCGATACTGAAATCGTTATAGAACAAAAAAACGCAAAAAATATCCTGAAACCCAAACCGGGACTTACATTCTCCAAAATATGACAAAAGATATTTAGCAATCGAAATTAACCTATTTATTCTGATCTTGTAGTAATAAGAATATTGAAACGAAATAGAAAAGATTCAATACAAAAAATCTCCGATTAACAGATAATCAGAGATTTACGTTTTTAATTTTAAAAACTGCGGTGTGGACGGAAGATGAACCTTAATTCTATTCATCACGTACTCAATATCTTAGCAAGCTCTTAATTCTTTCTCCCACTAATAACCCCACGTGTGCAATTCTTTAGATTGCATGGTGTTGCGGTGGTTGTTTGAGTTGGTGCAAAAATACTAAATATTACTCGCATATCAAACTAATCATTTTCTATTTCTCTATAATTAAGTAAATATGAAGCCGTATTATTATTAACATACATTTCATATTCCTTAATACCTTTACTTCTTGCTATTAAACTCAATTCCTTTTTCTGTTCAAGAGGTAAATATGTACCATAATAGATTGCTGTGGGCTTCTTAACAGTTAGCTCTATATGATTTTCCTGTACCCGATTTTCACAACAACACATAAATCTCCACTCCTTTTCGTAAGCATATGTCTCTTTATCTTTATATAAAAAGGCTTTTATCCAAAACAAAGTATCTGGAAATGGAATATTATTTTGAGATTTAGTTTGTTGTGACATATCCAGTGTAGAATAATAATGTACTATTTCTGTTGCATCATACCTACAATCGGAATAAATTATAGGAAACAAATATGGATGAACCCTGTCTAAACAATCTCTCTTATCACATTTAGCACAAAGACTAAATACATAATCCGAAAAATCATATTCTACAGCAAATCCTTTATAACCATCTGCATATCTATCCCACATAATTTTAGAACATACATCCTCTGTAAAACAAGCTATTTTAGTCATGGGATTTTCTTTTATTAATTTTTCAGTAAGGACAACACTTCTTTTTACAAACTCTTTAATAGGTGTAATGTCCCATGTTGAAATAGCTTTTACTCCGTCAACAATATTATCTGTTGACATTGACAAAATATTTTTTAATACCGATTGACATATTTCATCATTGAAGATTAAAGTAAATAATGGTGGGACCTCTTTTTTTTCATGACAATATTCGATAAATGTTAATAGAGAAGCAGGGCTCAACGCATTTTTAATTAAAGATTCAATTTTTTTCGTATCTACATATATTAAAGAATCATACATATCATAAAACATGTCTGGTCTAACCAAAGATATAGTATTGTTTTTTAGAGAATCAACACTATAATCATTATATGCTCTAAATCTATAAAGTTTTGAAGGAACATTAGCTATTATATAACTAATAATATTGTTCCAATCTCTACTACGTTCTTCATCTTTTATATTGCTTGGGAAAATAGTTTTCTCTAACAGTAATTTGAATTCTTCTTTAAATTTCTGATTATTCATTTCTATAAAACTTAAATATCTATAAGCTCCATTTTGTATGTAGGAAATTTCCTATTATATTTTCGCCACTACTATAACAATGCAAGATATTGTATTGAAAAAACAAATTGTTACAAAATATATTTCAGAAAAGGGGTAATGGCTTAGCAACGTGTTATCTACCTTTATTTACTTGATATTTCTTCAATAACTCTATGACAAAGATAGCTTAAATCTTAATTCTATCATATTTTTATATCAGTTTTTGCTGTCCTGCTAGAATGTACCTTTTTTACACCTATTATCAATCTAAGAAATCTTACTTTTGCCTGATAGTTAAGGCAAAATGGAAAAAATTCAAGTAATACAACTTACTAAATTGCTCACTCCTTATATAAAGCAATATTGTTTTTTAAGGATAGATGATGTAAAGCAAGGCTTTCAACGTTCTATCCCAGCAGGTTGTGTAACACTTGTTTTTCATAAAGGAAACAAAATTATTTCCTCTTTTCATAAGGGAACGCAGCCACAATCCTATATAAGTGGGCAAATCAGACTTATTCAGACATAGAATTTTCTTTCTTGGATATGGTCATTATCCTATTTCAGCCTATCGGATGCAGGATGTTTTTTCTATATCATACGGAAGAATTTACTAATCAAAACGTAGGTATTGATTTGTTAGATAACACCCGTTTAGCAGAATTGGATGAAAAAATAAATGAAGCATCTGATACTCCCATAATTCTTTGATTTTAAGTGGTACAAAATTAGTTTGTTACATTCAAAAACCAGCCACGCAAAAAGCTGACAATCAAAAACAAATGCATCAATTCGTGGGAACAAAATCGGCTTTCAAAAAGTCCCACGAATAAGCCACATGAGAACTGCCTTAAACCATCATTTTTTACCGAAGTGGAGAAAAAGAAAAAGCTCTGAAATCCTTAAATTTCAGAGCTTTGCATTAATTTTCTATTTTCTTTCGCGGTGCGGACGGGACTCGAACCCGCGACCCCATGCGTGACAGGCATGTATTCTAACCAGCTGAACTACCGCACCATTTTTATCGGGAACTCTCCTGTTCCCTTTTGCGTTTGCAAAGATAGATACTTTTTTTTATTCTGCAATAGTTTAATGAAAATTTTTACTTTCATAAATCCTTTAATAAAGCGACAATTTTACGGTTCAATTCATAACCGATAAGTTTACAGAAGCTTAGAGGCGTCTAAATTTTTCAACAAAAAGATTTATTAAGAAATACTCAGCCTTAATTTCATAATAATAAGAGACCTTTTACCCTGTCTCTTCGGTCGCAACGAATATCCTCGACATCGAAGCAAACGAGAATAAATCAGAAGGCTTTGCGGCAGATCGATAAAAATAGCTATTTTTGCAATCGAAAATCAGATTCTTAATAAAGATGCAACTTGACATTGCCCTGCAAAAAAAACATTTGAGCCATTTTATTTTCCCGAAGATTTCCGAAACTGCAGACGAGATGAACCTCCCTTGTTATGTTATCGGAGGATATGTACGTGATATTTTTCTGAAAAGGGATTCGAAAGATATCGATATCGTTACCGTAGGAAGCGGTATCGAATTAGCAACGACTTTCGCCGAGAAATTGGGAAAGTCGGCTCGACTATCGGTATTTAAAAACTTCGGTACGGCACAAGTCAAGTACAAAGATATCGAAGTAGAATTTGTCGGAGCACGCCGTGAGTCTTATACCCACGATTCACGCAAACCGATCGTAGAGGACGGTACTCTTTGCGATGATCAAAACCGCAGGGATTTCACGATAAACGCATTAGCGATTTGCTTGAATAAAGAACATTTCGGGGAGTTAATCGACCCGTTCAACGGAATGGAAGATCTGAAAGCAGGTATTATCCGCACGCCTTTAGATCCGGATATTACATTCAGTGACGATCCGTTACGCATGATGCGGGCTATACGATTTGCCACCCAATTGGGATTCTCTATCGAAAATGAAACTTTCGCCGCAATAGAGCGAAACCGTAAACGTATAGAAATTATTTCGAAAGAACGGATCATCGATGAATTAAACAAGATCGTAGCATCTTCAAAGCCCTCTACGGGTTTTATATTATTGGACAAATCGAAACTATTGCCTTTAATTTTCCCTGAATTAAGTGCGCTCAAAGGAATAGAAACTATCGAAGGTCGGGGGCATAAAGATAATTTTTATCACACACTGACCGTTCTGGACAACGTTGCAGAGAAAAGTAACAACTTATGGCTACGCTGGGCTGCCATACTACACGATATTGCTAAACCAGCGACGAAACGATACGACAAAAAATCAGGATGGACTTTTCATAACCATAATTTTATCGGCTACAAAATGATTCCGGGAATTTTCCGACGTATGAAACTGCCATTGAACGACAAAATGAAATTTGTCCAGAAAATGGTCGACTTGCACATGCGTCCTATCGTATTGGCCGAAGAAGAAGTCACCGATTCTGCCGTTCGGCGTTTATTGTTCGACGCCGGTAACGACATAGAAGAGCTAATGACTCTTTGTGAAGCAGATATTACATCTAAAAATCAGGAAAAGGTAAAGAAGTTTTTAGATAATTTCGCTCTGGTACGGCGTAAACTGAAAGAGATAGAGGAAAAAGACCGAATAAGAAATATGCAGCCCCCGATCAGCGGTGAAGAGATCATGTATATTTTCGGATTGACACCTTGCCGGGAAGTCGGAGATATAAAAAGCGCTATCAAAGACGCTATACTCGATGGTATTATCCCGAACGAACGGGATGCTGCCTTTCGCTTCATGCTCGACTTTGCCGCTTCTAAAGGACTTATTCCGGTAAATAAAATGCTCTGACGTCATTATTTTATCCGCCAAAGACTCATGACCTTCCGATATATTGCACGGCAATTCAAAAACGATACGGCCAACAATAATACACTTCCGGCAAGAAGGGTCGGATAAAACAAACCCGGCTCATATCCCGGCCACATGCGAGAAAGCAAGCCGGTATAATATTCCCTGCTACCCCAAACAGCAAGCACTGCAAAAAGAAATACCGACAAATTCAGTATTATCGTAAGTACTCTATAAGGACGTGATACCTGTTCGGGCGTATAACCGATCAATAAAAGATTTTGTAATTTCCGTGTATTCTTCTGCAACAGCAAATAAATACTCAGCATCAAAATAAAAAACGATAATGCTGTAATTAATAGGCCTATCGCAATGACCAGTCCCGTAACGATCTTAAGAAAATAGGTTGCTTTCCCGGCATCCAGATTTCCACCTTCGGTTTCATAACCCTTCTTTTGTAAAAAAGTCACGATTCGCTCATCAGACAGATTAGCGACTTCCACTATCAGGCGGGAAGGTTCTTTCACCTCTCTATTCCCAAACTTTTCATTAGCCCATTGCATAAATTTATCCGGTACTAAAATCGTATTAAGTCTATTGGAAAAACCAACGATGTTACCTTTAAAATATCTGCTTCTTCCATTTCCTGAAATATGGATATCTATATTGACCAAACCCAACACCCCTTCGGAAAGTTGCGGAAGATTCCGAGACTGAGCAAATCCGAAATTATATAAGTTCAAATAATTACGAGGAAGGATGATCGGAAGGAAATCCGATCGCTCATCAAAACGCCAATCTGCAGATTTTACATCAATATAGGCATCGGGAACTGACTCGAAAAACATCTGTGTACTCATTCCCATGCCTCCTGCCATCGAGACTCCTGCAGATACATTAAAATGCCCCGGAGTAAAAGTCCCGATACTTTTCACAAAAGGCTGGTTCTTGATTTCCTCGATATCTTCTACAGTGAAACCGGAGCTCTTCTTTACAAGCGAACCTAATGTACTGACTCGTTTGGAAAGGATCATATATTCTTTTTTCATAAGACCATCTTCCTGTGAAAAAAGAGATTTCACATCTTGATAAAATTGAATGCTGAAAAGTACAATGAACATCCCTAAAAGATTAGCCAAAAAGAATCCGACAAATTGGACTATGCTCAGATGTCGTCTCAAGAGTTTCCACACCATATTTCAGAAATCGTTTTTAATGATAGCAAAATTTAAACTGCAAGTGCCCTTCTATAATCTCAATATTCTATCATACTTTATATCCAAATGTTTACCGATAGATGTCACAATTACACCGGCCTCTTGTTTCTCGGTCTCCTCCAATAATATAGAAGATAAAATATGACCGTTCTCCTCATCTAAATGACTGATCGGCTCATCCAAAAAGATAAAGTCGAACGGTTGGCATAGCGCCCGAATAAACGCAACCCGTTGTTGCTGTCCGAAAGACATCTTTCCGATTAACGAATTCTTCTTATCGGCTATTCCGAGTCGCTCGAAATATATCTTTATCTCCTCAATATTTTTATAATCGGTAAGGTTATTCTTAATCATTACATTTTCCCAAGCCGTCAACTCAGGGAAAAGACGAAGTTCCTGAAAAAGAAGGCTCAACGAACATCGTCGAAGGTCGATCCACCGGGAAACGGACAACTGTTTTATATCTTGACCATCAAAATAAATTTGCCCGGAATAATCGTCCCGATAACCATATAAATAACTGCAAAACGAAGATTTTCCCGTCCCCGATGCGGCTTCTATCAAATAGATCCGGCCTTTTTCTAAAGTTATGTCTTTTTCCCAGACTTCCGAATCAAGAACATCCCCACTCTCCGAAAAGACATGGGGAAGTACTTGTTTAAAAATAATTTTTTTCATAAAAATCTGACTACATCATTTGTGACGCCATCATCGTCACCCAGTCAAGTATAGAAGCAAAAGCATTTTTACTGTCGTCAGACATGAATATTTCGATATTGCCATTCACCCCGCTACCTGAACTGACCAAATATGTAAAAGGACATTGTGCGAGCAACGGTGCATATTGCCTCGATGAATAAGTACCCTTAACCATCGGTATAATGTTATCGATTCCCTCTTTCATATTAACGATAACGCTATAAGACTGCTTATTGAAAGCCGAAGCATAAGGAGTGTTTGCCATAGACTCCGGCATACTGTTACTAATATTCTCGAATACTTGCGTACTATTCGTAATGAAAAAATTCTTCTTATTTTCCAATCCGAAATATATCGATGTTTCTCCCGTACTTAGTTTATAACGGTTCTTCCCGATCTCCTTCACTCCCAATATACCCAAATTGCGTTTTATCAACTCTACCGCATAATCATCGCTTACTTGAGCAAAAACGGCCACATCAGGTATTGCTGTCCCCATAAATCCAGAACCGCTTCCAGACAAGCCGATCACAGATAATAACAGATCTCCGTCAATGGAATTTATTATTTTTTTTGCATCTTCACTCTGAATTGCATTCATTTGTGTCCGGGTGAATCCGGGTAATGCTAAAAGAAGTTTATACAATTTCTGTCCATCCAAATTCATTCCGATTGTATAAAGAGTATTCGCCGGTATCTGTTTCAAGAACCTACCGGACTGTTTTCCTCCTATCTTAAAAATTTCTTCCAGTTTCTTCATCGAATCTTTATCATCAGAACGTAATTCGGATGTTATTTCGATTTTTCCTTTTTGAAAATCACAATACCCGACTGAATAAAGCGATCCCAATAAAACACCATCCGGTAAATAAGCGGTATATGCAGAACGGAAAAATACAGGCAGAGCACTCATGCGATACCAATAATTAACATCTTTCCGTTCTTTCAAAAAAGCAGAAAATTCTTCATTCGACAACAAGCTGTTCTCTTTCTTTTGAGTAAACCACCCGGCTGCAGTTTTACTCTCCAAAATGTTTGTCGCATCCTGTCCCAATACCAATAACATCCGATCTTTATCAAAAAGACATTTTACTTCCTGACCGATAAGAGAACTCTCTATATCTCCCTCTTTTACTACCGGAGTCGCCGCACCTTCAGCCTCCATTGCCTTCAAGACCTCTTTCCATTTATCGAGATCCGAAACCTTAGTTAAAATACAAAGTACAGGATTCGTTTCACCAATTCCGAAACAGACCCAATTATCCGTAAAAGAAAGCCCCGAAGCCGCCGGATCTTCTTGTATATCTTCCCAAAGTTTCACCGCTCCTTCGCCCATACCACTACCAAAAGCATCGAAAAAAGAAGCATTTTTTTCAGACTTTATCCATTCGGATACATCTCCTTTTTTAGATAAAGACTTCATATCAAATGTCACGACAAAAGCGGCATCCGAAGGAATGATTTGCATGTATTCCGATTTTTCACTACATGAGAATAAAAATAAAAAAGCACATAATAGTGCACAAAGTCTGGTTAAAGAGATCCGGTTTTTCATACTTTATATTATTTAATCTTTATAACATTCAATCCCGTTTTCAAGTTCTCTCAGATTTCGATAATCTCATAGCTTGTCTAAATTTTCCAGTAAAAAATACCATCAGATCATTTGTCGCATTTTCATTCGTCAGATAGCCCGCCATCCTCCTCGTCAAAACGAAAACATCCTCGAAAGAAACTCTCAAACCTGTCCCTAACAAATTTAGATAGGCTCTTATTGCAAAGATAGTATTTCCCTATCGAAATGCAATCTTTTAGCATAATAAATAAATATTGAAAAATATTACAAACAGAACTTATCGAAAACAACTATTTCGATTAATAAAATGCAAAAAACAAAATATTTCTCTTTAAAAGTTTACTCATTATTGTATATTTGCAATAATATATCAAATTTAATGCTATGATGAACAGGTTTTTAATATTCGCATGTTTATGCTTGTTTTCTACACAAGGTTTCTCCGGAACTTACTGTAATGCAGTACCTGAATATCTGTCGGTCGGACAAGAATATTCCACCCGACCAAAGGAGTGTACACAAAGCAATCGACCATCTGCAATTTGTGATGTCACGTTAAAACGAGCCGCTACTTTGGTCGGAAGGGGCTCTTCCGAAGCGATATTGTCTTTCAACGTCAGAATTACCGATGCAGAAAATCCGCACCGGCTAAAAGGCATAAATATCGATCTCAAAGAATCTACGAACATAACAGATATTACCGCACTAAAAATTTACAGTCAAAATACAGACGACCGGTTTAAACCGGAGACGGCAACATTATGCGCCTCTGTTACCGACATTTCATCCGATGATATTCATATCGCATTTGACAAACCGCTCTCTTCGGGTAACAATTATTTCTATATCGTAGCTTCGGTAAGAAACAATGCTTATGAAGGAAACCGTATAAACATCAGATTATTGTCTTTAGAATCGACTATCGGATTTTGTACGCTATCGCAAAATGAAGCCGGAGGAACAACAGAAATTATTTTGGAACGCAAATTGCTATTCGCTCCCGGAGACGAAGGATCGAAATTTTACCGTATCCCGGCTCTGGTAACAGCCGCTGACGGCTCTTTGGTTATGGTCGCCGACAAAAGATGGACACAATTGAACGATCTGCCTTCTCACATAGACATCGTAGCCAAACGCAGCGAAGATAAAGGCAAAACTTGGTCAACGACATCAATCGTAGCCGGAGCAGATGACGACACAAAAGGATATGGAGATCCGGCCTTGATCGTAGATAAAAAAACGGGGGATATATTATGTATTTACGCTTTCGGACAAGGATTGTGGCAATCCACGGCATCCGACCCGATTCGGATAGGATTATCTCGCAGTAAAGACAATGGAAAAACCTGGAGTTCTACTGAAGATATCACCCCACAAATATACGGTGCAGAATGTAAAGACTCCATACGCAGGAACTGGTATGGCGCTTTTGCAGCTTCCGGACGAGGTTTACAACTGAAAGACGGACGTTTGATGTTCGTCCTTGCCGTACGAACTACCGACACATGGGGCGGAAATCTATCTAATTATGCATGTTATTCTGACGATGGAGGCAAAACTTGGGCTGTATCGAATAATGCCGCGACATCGACCGGCGACGAAGCCAAACTGGTAGAATTAAATAACGGAAATGTTATGATGAGTATTCGTAGCCCTAAAAACCGCACTTTCAGTATTTCGACAAACCGGGGTGTCAATTGGTCGGAAGCTTCAAAAAATCAAGATTTAAAAGAGCCTGCATGTAATGGAGATATAATTAACTATGCATCGATTCTCGGACTAAAAAACAAATCCTGCATTCTGCATTCTCTTCCCAATGACACATCAATACGGCAAAACGTATCTATAGCTGTCAGTTATGATGAAGGAGCGACCTGGCCTATAAAGAAAACGATATGTCCGGGCTATTCTGCTTATTCTACAATGACCGTATTACCGGACGGAACGATCGGCATTGTCGTCGAGGAAGGCAAATGGGATAAAAATCTACCGGGAGAAGACGGATTCAGCCTGTATTTTATGCGGTTCTCATTAGATTGGATCACGAACGGCACTGACAGATATGCTCTACCCCGATATTCTACCTATTATTATCAACGTGCGTCTTTATTCGACATATTGCCAATCACGTCCAAAGACATCGTTTTTTTAGGAAACAGTATCACAAACGGCTGCGAATGGCACGAACTTCTTAAAAACAAAAATGTCAAAAACAGGGGAATAAGCGGAGACGTCATTAGCGGCATAAATGATCGCATAGACGAAATTCTGAAAGGGAAGCCATCCAAGATATTTTTAATGGCAGGCATAAACGATATTTCTAAAGGTCACAGCATCGCAGAAATTACCGGAAATATCGACAAATTAGTAAAAAAGATCAAAAAAGTTTCTCCCAAAACGAAATTATATTTACAAAGTCTACTGCCTGTAAACGACTATTTCGGGAAATTCGAGGAACATACATCCCGCTGGCAAATGGTTGTCCCAATCAATGAAGAACTGAAAAAAATCGCAAAGGGAAATAAACTGACCTATGTCAACGTTTACTCCCTTTTTGCCAACTCTTCAGGTAAAATGAATATCCAATATACCAATGACGGTCTGCATTTATTAGGACCGGCTTATATCATGTGGCGCGACCTTATAAAACCTTATGTAGAAGAGTAAGTGTCTGTTTAAATTTTCTAAATAAAACCGGAAATGAATATTACAAGATTTGTTTCCGGTTTTTTTATATTTATATCTCCCGAATATCAAGATTCCGGACAGAGGCTCTTTTTTCCGTCTCTACCCAAAGCGACCAGATAAAGTCCGACAAATGTCAATGCCCCGTTTATCATCAACATCTCGTATCCCAGTTTATAATCATACAGTTCTTTAAACAAAAAATCGAGACCGAAGCAAAGAGCCGGAGACAACAAAGCGATATAAGGTATCCATTTATCTCGAGGTTTTCCATGCATAAAAAGTCCATAGGAAAAAAGCCCGAGCAACGGACCGTAAGTATAACCCGCTATCGTATATATAGCATCTATAATGCTTTTATCATTCACAGCCCTGATCACACAAATAATAACGACAAAAAGCAACGAAATAAACACATGAGACCGTTTCCGCCACAACACAGCTTTTGATGCCGGATATTTTCCAACTTCGAGAATATCGACACAAAACGAAGTTGTGAGAGCAGTCAATGCCGAATCGGCACTGGAAAACGCTGCGGCAATAATTCCTATACAAAAAAATAAAAGTACCGGAAAACCTAAATATTGCGTAGCAAAAAGCGGAAGCATTTCATCACTCAGCACAGGTATATCTATTTGCTGCTGACCGGCAAACGTAATCAGCAGGATTCCTAAGACAAGAAATAAAAGATTTACCGGAAGAAAAGCGACTCCGTAAAAGTACATATTTTTCTGAGAAGCCTTTAACGTGCGAATAGAGAGATTTTTCTGCATCATATCTTGATCGAGCCCTGTCATAACTACCGTTATGAATATGCCGCTGAAAAATTGTTTAAAAAAATTCTGTTTTGTCTGCCAATCATCAAAAACAAATATTCGATCCATACCACTGTTTCTGACAGTATTTATCACACCGGAAAAATCGAGTTGCATCTTATCGGTCAACTGCCAAATTATCAATACTAAAGCACCCAACAAGAAAGCCGTTTGCAAAGCATCTGTCCAAACGATCGTCTTTATTCCGCTTCTATGCGAATAGAGCCAAATAAGCGCAACGATTACTACCGACGTAACGACAAACGGTACATCCCATACATCAAACACAAAACGTTGCAAAATAAGTACGACAATATAAAGGCGCGCTGCCGCACCTACGACCTTAGAAAGTAAGAAAAACGATGCTCCGGTTTTATATGCATTTCGACCGAAACGCTTTTCAAGATATGTATAAATAGACGTAAGATTAAGCTTATAATAGAGAGGCAATAAAATCCATGCGATAACCAAATATCCTACTGTAAATCCTAAAACGGTTTGCAAATAAGTCATGTCGATACTCAACGGCATACCGGGAACAGAAACAAATGTCACTCCGGAAATAGAAGTACCGATCATTCCGAATGCAACCAAAAACCATGGAGACTGTTTCCCTCCTAAAAAAAACGTGTCATTATCGCTTCTACGCCCGGTCAAATACGAAATAAGCATCAAGAAAGCAAAATAGACAGCAATAATAAGTAAAATAACCGTACCGCTCATCTTTCTCGTAATAAAGTACGAACTTGCCTGAAAATATAATTCCCAAATATCCGGTCAGAATCTTCGTTTCTTATACCCAACCGAAAACGACTCTCAAAAAACGGCTATGTAAAATTGAGACAGGCTCTTAATTTTGTCTGAAATAATAAGTAATCGTCCCTCTCTCGGTAACCGCTCCCGGTTTTCTTTCAAAAACAGCTTTCCGCGCAGCTGCTTCGGCCCTTGCCCGTAACGTAAGATTGGCATACGCCGTCCCACGACTACCGCTTGGCGTAGCCGCAGCCTGAGTTACTTTTCCCTGAGCATTGACATATATCGAAACAACAATCGTTCCCTCATCGTTACTGGCGTCATATTGAGGAATAGGCAATTCCCCACTTAAACCTCGACCGCCCAAATCATAATCTCCATAACCGGGAGAGCCGTGTTTAGCACCGGTAGTACTATTTCCATTCGGACTTCCTTCTGCTCCAGAACCCTTATTCGACGTTCCTCGATTAGATTCTGCATTACCTTTACTGAACGCATTGGCAACCTGATTTTTAATCCGGTTATCCACTTCGGGCTTCGGTTGTGTTTTTTTATCGGGTTTAGACTGTTGCTTCTCCTCTTTCTTTTTATCCGGAACAGCTACACTCTCCTCTATATCCTGCGTAATAGTCTCTTCGACCGCTTCATCCGGTATCTCGGCTTCCATCGCATCAGCAACGTCCTGTCCGCTCATTTCGGGCTGAAAAGTCCCGCTTGCCTCATCGATTGTTCCCAACTGAACCAAAACTCCGCTTGCCTCATCCGGTATCTCAGGACGGGGAAAAGTAAAATAAAACAACATAAGAAATAACAGGAGATGAAATAACACCGTCCCCACTATGCCACATAACTTGTTTTTCGTCTTGTCTTTCACAGGTTACAAATTTCGGGCTACTCCTTTACTGGTCGTGTAGCCAATACCATTCTCAATTTATTCTCTCCGGCAATATTCAACACCTTTACCACCTCTCTGTAAGGAACACTTTCATCGGCATAAAGAGCGACATACATATCCGGTTCTTTACTCAATGCGCTCAGCAAATAGGGAGCTATTTCTTCCAATTGTACAGGATGTTCCGCTTCATTACCGAAAGAAACATAATAATTGAGCTGTGCATCGATTGTCACCCTTGCCAAAGGCTTTGCGGCTGTCTGCTCTTTACTTTGCGGCAACAACACTTTTATCGCATTCGGAAATACAAAAGTTGAAGTTACCATGAAAAAGATCAGTAACAGAAAAATCACATCGGTCATAGAAGCCATGCTGAATGAGGCTTCTATTCTATTTCTTCGTTTCAGAGCCATACTTTTACCTCCAACTTAATCTGCGGGTTCATTCAGCAGATCCATAAATTCCATAGTTTTGGCTTCAAGCTGATTGACCACTCCATCTACACGGGCTACCAAATAATTATAAGCAAACAGAGCTATAATCCCCACGACCAAACCGGCGACAGTAGTAACCAACGCCTCATAAATCCCCCCGGACAGAGTAGTTATATCGGCACTCGTTCCGGCAGATGCCATATTGTAAAAAGCTCTTACCATACCGGTCACCGTACCGAGAAATCCGAGCATCGGCGCTCCTGCCGCAGCCGTAGCCAACCAAGGAAATCCTTTCTCCAGCTTCGCAACTTCCAGATTA
The DNA here is from genome assembly GCF_947855755.1 of uncultured Coprobacter sp. Lineage (NCBI taxonomy): Bacteria > Pseudomonadati > Bacteroidota > Bacteroidia > Bacteroidales > Barnesiellaceae > Coprobacter > uncultured Coprobacter sp. The sequence continues at coordinate 70,963 of NZ_CANUAR010000003.1, read as the reverse complement.
CCGACATTTTCTATCGCTACCAGCACATCATTCATAGGCCGTCCCAATCGGGTAATTCCTTTTTCAATCAAACGTGCATAGGGAGTATCGGTCTTTTTACAAAGATTTAAAGCCGCATCTACATCTCCTTCATGGATATAGTCTTTGATGCGATCCATAAACGTACGGTCTTCTCGTGCCGCTTTACGGATAACCACAGCCCGTTCTATAAAGATATAAATTGCCAGAATGGACAATATCAGGAGCGGAATCATAATAATACCACCTTTCAGCGACAAATCCCACATATTCAACTCAGCAACAGGAGCTGCAGTCGTCCCGGCAGAAACCGGCATTACCATATTAGCATCAGCTAAAAGAGAAAGCAATAAATTCATATAATTTTATTTTTCGGTTATCGATGTTATTTAAGACAATCTTTATATTGGCGAATAGTCTCCTGCAATCCCAAATAAAGGGCGTCAGTGATAAGAGCATGCCCGATAGAAACCTCATCCAAAACAGGAATCTGTTCATGAAAATATCGTAAGTTCTCAAGATTCAAATCATGTCCGGCATTGATTCCTAAACCTAATTTATGAGCTAATGCCGCAGCTTTAATAAAAGGAGCGACCGCTTTTTCCCGATCCGAAGTATAAGCCGAAGCATACGGCTCGGTATATAACTCGATTCTATCCGTCCCGGTTTTGGCAGCAAACTCTATCAATTCAGGATCGGTATCTACAAAAATCGATGTTCGAATACCGACTTGATTAAAACGGTCTATTATCTCACTTAAAAAATCAAAATACGTACGTGTATCCCAACCGGCATTGGAAGTGATTGCATCCGGAGCATCGGGAACTAACGTTACCTGATTCGGCTTGACTTGCAACACCAAATTTATAAAAGGATCGGACGGATAACCCTCTATATTAAATTCAGTTCTTAACTGAGGCCTGAGCTCATACACATCAGAATAGCGGATATGCCGTTCATCCGGACGCGGATGTACCGTAATTCCGTCAGCGCCAAAAGCTTCACAGTCCAGCGCGACTTTTAAGACATTAGGCATATTGCCACCTCTGGCATTACGCAATGTGGCAATCTTATTTACATTTACACTTAATTTGGTCATTTTTCCAAAATTAATTCTACTTATGATAAAAAGAACTTTTTTCGACCCGGTAAAACTGAAAATTATCTCCGAAGCCAAAAATTTTATGTACGTTTGCAAAAGAACTTTGTGCTGATGCAAAATTAATAGGTTTTACAGAAATCTAAAGAAAAACGCCAGCAAAAGATCAAAAAGCTCATAAAAAATGTAAATAACGATGAGAATAGCCATTTTCGGAAATTTATATCAAGCAGAAAAAAGCATACAGGCAAAGCATCTTTTCAACGCATTAAGTAAATATAATGCGGAAATTCTTATTTGTGAAGAGTTCTACCGCTTTCTGCATACTGTAATGAAAATAGAACCTCAATACAGCGAACTGATTACGGACAATAATTTTTCGGCAGATATGGCTCTCAGCCTCGGCGGAGACGGAACATTCCTTAAAACTGCCGAACGGATCGGGAACAAACATATCCCGATACTGGGAATCAACACCGGACGGCTCGGATTTCTTGCCGATGTAGCCGAAAATGAAATAGATGAAGCTGTGGCGGAACTGTTTAACGGAGATTACAGAATCGAAGAGCGTTCTCTGTTACAACTAAAGGCAGATGCTCTTCCTGTAAAGTTTTGGCCTTTTGCCCTGAATGAAGCTGCCATTCTGAAGAGGGACAGTTCTTCAATGATCACCATCCGTACATACCTGAACGATGTATTTCTGAACACTTATCAGGCCGACGGATTGATTGTTTCGACTCCTACCGGATCGACCGGATATTCATTGAGTGTAGGCGGCCCTATACTCGTTCCGCAAGCTCCGAACTTCGTAATAGCACCCGTTGCCCCTCACAGTTTGAATGTCCGACCTCTGGTATTCAACGATCAAGATACGATTCGTATGCAAATCGAAAGCCGAAGTAACAACTTTTTGGTAAGTCTGGACGGACGTTCCGCCATGATGAGTACAAATCATGAATTAATTATTTGCAAAGCCCCCTTTACTACTTCTATCGTAAAACGGAATAACCATGTTTTCATCGATACTTTACGAGACAAACTCATGTGGGGAGCAGATAAACGATACAACATATAAATTGATCTATTTTTAATATTTTCATAGGAATATCGGTTTTATTTTCTTATTTTTGCAATCGAATATTAAAAATATAAGATATGCTTAGAACCGATTTACCACAATTCGACATATCTGAAAATATTATTATAGGAACAGATATCACCGAAGAAATCTTGGCATTTTATAAACAACCGTTCCGATTAAAAGCCGGAATCTTCGTGTTATGTTTAGAAGGGGAGATACACGTTTCCATAAAAATGACCGACTATTATGTAAAAAAGAATGATTTCGTCTCTATTTTACCGGGAAACATCCTTCAGTTTCTTGAACAACGAGGAAAAGTCAGGTTGTGTTTCATCGCTTTCTCATCGGAGTTTCTGAGCCAAACCAATATGGTAAAATTTTCAGCAGACTTCTTGCCTCAAGTCATTGAAAATCCTGTAATATCCCTAAAACAAGAAAGCGCCGACCTTCTTGCAGAATATTTTTCTTTACTGGTAAAAACTCAGGAACAGATTACAGAAATATTCAATACGGAAATTACCAAAAGTATCTTACAATCAATGCTTCAAGGTATCGGTTACATGTATCAGAAACATACATGGAATCCGCCTGCACTTACCCGAAAAGAAGAAATTCGTAAACAGTTTGTCGGACTTGTCATGCAACACTATACACGGGAACGTTCTATTTCATTTTATGCCGAACAACTCAATATTACTCCGCAGCACTTGTGCACGACCATAAAGCAAATCACAGGATTTACTGCCTCCGACATTATTGCTCGAATGGTAATCCTCGATGCTAAAGCTCAACTAAAATCGACTGAATTGACAATACAGGAAATTTCCTATTCTCTAAACTTTCCAAATGTATCGTTTTTTGGAAAATATTTTAAACGCCATGTCGGAATGAGTCCCCAAGCTTATCGCAACAGCCAATAAAATATATCCCAAAAACAGAAAGGTATCAAAATTAAAAGCCTGTTTAAATTTTGTCCGGGTCTGGTTTGAGAATTTCTTTCGAGGATGTTTTTTCTGCTTTTATAAGGAAGATAGCGGGCTCTCCGACGAGTGTAAAAACGGGAAAACAGTCCTTAAAAATATCCGGACAAAATTTAAACAGGCTCTAAAACAGGCCCTTTGAACAATTACGAAACAGAACTTCCTCCCCAATTGTCATTTCCGTCCTGATGTCCTCTCCAAACTATCTATTTATACTTATATCCCCTGATACTGATTCAACACATTTTGTATCTCCGGAAATGAAGTAAACCACATCACTATACCGGCAACAAAAGCTATACTCCACAATACGAGCAACAAAATCGTCGCCCAACGGGATTGAGGAGGGAAATTAAATACACGTCCTAAGACCAGCCTCAATATGGCATATACCGGAATGACCAGCAATACCAGCAAAACGGCAGTCAATATCCACGGATAATGGACAGCGGAGAGCATCTGCATAAAAAACGGATCTATGCCTTGTGTGACGATACCGATCGTGCCTCCGGTCGCTGCCAACAACGCAAATAATAAAAAGGCCAGAAGAATCAATAAAATAAAACCAAGACACCCTCCGAAAATTACAAACACAATCTTCAATACTGTCTTAATCACCGAAAGGACATAATCACCGAAAGTTTTCTTCTCCGATTCCAATTCCTCTTTAGCTATCGTTTCGGAAACGAATCGTTTGATATTATCGATCGTCGCCGCCTCCCCTCTCATCTCCAATTTCTGCGCGGCAGTTTTAGCCTCCGGAATACAAATCCACAAAACTAAATAAATCAGAAGTGCATATCCGGTAAGAAAAGTAAACAATATGAACAAAACACGGATAAGCGCCGTGCTGGTACCAAGATAATATCCCAATCCTGAAGCTACACCGCCAAGAAAAGCATCGTCTTTATCCCTAAACAGACGCCGTCGGTTTCTCTCGGGAATTTTTTCCTGAGGTGTCGTTTCATCATCCGCTTTTTCAGTGTCCCGATTTTCAACTTCTTTTTCCCCGATCTCCTTATCATCAGCTTCAAGATTCAGCGTATCGGAAGCAAAATCTTCGGGATGTCCCATAATAGAAACGATTTCATCTACTTCCCTCATTGTAATTATCTGCATCCCGAAACGCATTCTTTCTTTAAACAATTCGGCAATACGAGCCTCGATATCACTTAATATTTCATTCGCACCCTCTTCATTCCTGAAATAATCATTCAGACTCTCCAAATAATCCTGCAACTGAACATAAGCGTCCTCATCAATATGATATACCGTATTATTCAGATTTACCGTCAGTGTCTTTTTCATATCTATATGTATTTATCATTATAAAACTATATTTCCCGAATATGTTCAACGGTGCGGTTCAATTCTGTCCAAGCTCCCTCCAACTCATTCAGGAACGTTCTCCCGGTTTCTGTCAAACGATAATATTTTCGAGGAGGGCCTTGAGGTGATTCCTCCCATTCATAATCAAGCAGACCGGCATTTTTCAAGCGTGTCAACAGCGGATAAAGCGTCCCTTCGACCACAATAAGCCGAGATTCTTTCAAAGATTGTATAATGTCCGATACATACGCCCGCTTTTTACTAAGAATCAAGAGCGTACAATACTCAAGAATCCCTTTGCGCATCTGAGATTTTATATTTTCCGTATTCATACGTTACTCCTTTTCATCACAAATATAGCATAAATAAAAATACCTTGTATTACAAGGTACTGATTTTAACCTTATATAGACGTTAAAAACATTTATATATAAAATTTCCGATATATATAAATATTATTAACACCAAACAGATCAGAACAAAACACGATAAAGAAAACTACCTATGCAAATTTAGCTCACCTAAAGTCTGTTTAAATTTTGTTCAGGTCAAGTTTAATACCTTCTTCTAATTTTTTTGTTCTTACGAGGGAAATAGTAGACCATCCGATGAATGAAAACGAAAAAACAAAGTAGAAAGAAACACAAAAATAACCGAATAAAATCTCTTTGTCGGAAAATTTATATAGACTCTAACATTTATAGTCGTACAATATCTTACAAAAACAATATATTTGCCACATGAAAAAATATCAATACGAAGACCACGAATTCGGTACAATAATTCTGTATCTTCACCCGACAGCCCGGCATCTTATTTTCAAAATACGGGATAATTCACTACAGATAACCGTCCCGGAAGGCATTACCTATGCGCAAATAATACAATCCATAAATAAAAACAGAGAAAACATCCGAAAAATATACGCGCGCAAGAACGACAAAATATTACGTCCGGGAACTTTGCTCGAATCCCGGAATTTTTCTATCGCCATACAAACACATAACAAAAACAAATACCTGTTCAAGCTACACAACAATATTCTGTTTATATTTTGTCCCGACACGACAGAGTTCGAATCTTCCGAGACACAGAAAATCATATCTGCCGGAATCAAACGTTTTATCAAGCGAGAAGCCGAAAAATACCTGCCGGAACGCCTCGATTTATTAGCCAAACAATTAAACCTGACTTACAACAGCGTATCGGTTTCCCACGGACGAAAACGGCTCGGCAGATGCGATATGCGACGCAACATACTCCTGTCCTATCATCTCATGTTCCTGCCCGATCGCCTGATCGACTACGTGATTTTTCACGAATTAGCACATTTATCTGAAATGAATCACGGAGAACGTTTTCATCAACTATGTAACCGATATTGCCAAGGCAAAGAGAAAATTTTAGAAAAAGAACTCAAGTCTTTCCCGTTTCCTATTGAATAGGATTTTATATTAATACATATAAATATATATTAAAATAATAAAATAATTTTACATTATGACAGGAAAATGTCTTCAAACTATTTGTTGACGTACCTATATTTTGTATATTTGCAACGCAAAAGGGAGAAGAAGGAGGGGGCATATTGCCCCCTCGTTTTGTTCTAATCTAAAGCTGCCAAAAACAACCTATTAGACATTATCTTCTTTTTCCAAACTAAAAAAATTTGAATGATAGAAAAAGATTTTGTAAAGGAACTTGTAGAAAAAGGACTGTCGGGAACAGACTGCTTTATGGTAGATGTTCAGGTAAAGCCGGGCAACAGTATCATCGTTGAAATAGATAACGAAGACGGCATAGATATAGAACAATGCTCGACCTTGCACAGATTTATAGAAGAACACCTCGACCGAGATATAGAAGACTATGAGCTTGAAGTAGGATCGGCAGGAATTACTTCCCCGTTCAAAGTTCTGAAACAGTATAAAAAAAATATAGGCAATGAAGTCGAAGTCCTCACCAAATCGGGATTAAAGCTCAACGGAGTCCTAAAGGAAGCAGACGAAGATAAATTTATTGTCACAATAACAAAAAAAGTAAAGACAGAAACCAGTAAACGAAAAGTAGAGGTATCGGAAGATCTCGCTTTCGGTTATGATGAAATAAAGTACACAAAATATTTAATCAGATTTAAATAAATATGGCCAAAAAAGAGGAAGCAATCAGCATGGTTGACACGTTCTCGGAATTTAAAGAACTGAAGAACATTGACAGAACGACAATGATCAGCGTGTTGGAAGAATCGTTCCGCAACGTATTAGCGAAAATGTTCGGTACGGACGAAAACTTCGATGTTATTGTAAATCCCGACAAAGGGGACTTTGAAATATGGAGAAACCGCGAAGTAGTCGAAGACGGACAAGTCAGCGATCCCAATCTGCAAATCTCTTTATCCGAGGCCAAAAAAATCGATAACGACTACGAAGTAGGTGAAGAAGTTACCGACGAAGTAATTTTCGAAAAATTCGGACGCCGGGCTATTTTAAACCTGCGTCAAACATTGGCATCAAAAATTTTGGAGTTGCAAAAAGATGCTATTTATAATAAATATAAAGACAGAATCGGGCAAATCGTCAGCGCAGAAGTTTACCAGATATGGAAAAAGGAAATGCTTCTTATCGATGATGAAGGGAATGAACTTCTTCTTCCGAAAACAGAACAAATTCCGTCGGATTTTTATCGCAAAGGAGAAACTGCAAGAGCGGTAGTCGCCCGTGTCGATAACAAAAACAACAACCCGAAAATTATCATATCCCGAACTTCGGAAGAATTTCTGAAACGATTGTTCGAACTGGAAGTTCCGGAAATACATGATGGTCTGATTACTATTCGCAAAGTAGCGCGTATTCCGGGAGAACGTGCTAAAATTGCGGTAGAATCTTATGATGACCGCATCGACCCGGTAGGCGCTTGCGTCGGGGTTAAAGGTGCTCGTATTCACGGTATCGTCAGAGAATTGCGAAATGAAAATATCGACGTAATCAACTATACCGCAAATACATCTCTGTTTATCCAAAGGTCTTTAAGTCCGGCAAAAATTTCTTCAATACGTCTGAACGAAGAAGAAAAAAAAGCCGAAGTATTCTTAAAACCTGAAGAAGTTTCTCTCGCCATCGGTAAAGGGGGACTCAACATCAAATTAGCATGTATGCTGACCGGATACACGATTGACGTATATCGCGACATCGATGAAACAGAGGAAGAAGACATTTATCTCGATGAATTTAAAGACGAAATCGACGGTTGGGTAATAGAAGCTTTAAAAGCAATCGGATGTGCTACGGCCAAAAGCGTATTGGCAATGTCTCGCGAAGAATTGATCGAAAAAGCCGATCTCGAAGAAAATACTGTTGATGAAATAATTAATATATTAAAAGCAGAATTTGAAGAAGAATAGAAAGGAAATCCGCCATACTGCGAAGTAAGACGGATTTGCCTGTTTCCCAGTCTGGACAAATCTCCCGGAATCCGACTAAAATATTCTTCTTTCATTTTGTATAACGTTAAAAAACGATTATGACGATAAGGTTAAATAAAGTAGCAAGAGATTTAAATGTAGGAATTCAGACAGCTGTCGATTTCCTGCAAAAGAAAGGATTTTCTATTGAGTCAAATCCCAATACGAAAATCAGTGACGAACAGTATGCCCTGTTGGTAAAAGAATTCAGTACGGATAAAGATCTGAAAATCGAATCGGAACGTATCAGCCAGGAGCGTCATAATAAAGATAAAAACAAAGCAACCGTCGCTCTCGAAGGCTATGAAGAACCCGCATCGGACAATGAATCGGGAAAAACGGAAATAGCTACAACAATAGACGAAGAACTAAAACCGAGAATCAAACAAGTCGGAAAGATAGATTTAGATAATTTATATCGTCCGGTAGCTCCTAAAAAAGAAGAACCGGAAGAGACCGTAACGGACAAAGAGGAAAAAACAGTTACCGAAGAACCCTTACAAGATCATAACGAGATTGAAAAGGAAATTCAGGAAGAAGAAAAAGTTTCTATAAAAGAGCCTGAAATCGCAGAAGAACCTAAACCTGAAAATATCGAAGAAGAAGATATTGTTTTAGAAAACGACGATATTAACGAAAATTCCGAAGAAGAAGAAGAGGACGATGAACCCATCCATATGAACGAAGAAACAAAAGAAGACGAAATATTTACGCTAAACCGGCCTAAACTGACTACGAATATCAATGTAGTCGGGAAAATAGATCTTTCAGCGTTGAATCAGCAAACTCGTCCGAAGAAAAAAACAAAAGAAGAGAAAAGGAAAGAGCGCGAAGCTAAAGACAAACAACGTAATGATCTGAAAAAACCAATCGTTGCAGAGACAAAAACTACCGAATCTCAAGAAACGGATATGGAACGCAAAAAACGCAAACGTATCCGCAAAGAAAAAATCGATATCGAAAAGAATGCGCCGACAACGAATCCGCAATCCCGAAATAATAACGGGAATCAAAAAGGTCCTAAACTGAAATTGAAAAAACCGGTAAAAACCGAAATCAGTGAAGAGGATGTACAAAAACAGATTAAGGAAACATTAGCCAGACTGACAACCAAAGGACAGAAAAAGAGCGCGAAATGGCGTAAAGAGAAACGAGAAGCTTTTGCCAATAAAGCTCAAGAACTGGAAGAACAGGAGATGGAAGAAAGCCGTATCCTGAAACTGACCGAGTTCGTTACCGCCAACGATCTGGCTGTCATGATGAACGTACCGGTAAATAACGTTATCGCTACTTGTATGAGCATCGGTATCATGGTGTCTATCAATCAACGCCTCGATGCAGAAACGATCAATATCGTAGCAGAAGAATTCGGATTCAAAACAGAATATGTCAGTGCAGAGGTAGTAGAAGCAATCAATGTAGAAGAGGATAAAGAAGAAGACTTGACCCATCGTCCACCGATCGTTACGGTTATGGGACATGTCGATCACGGAAAAACTTCGTTACTCGACTATATCCGTAACGCGAATGTTATTGCGGGTGAAGCCGGAGGTATCACCCAGCATATCGGAGCTTATAACGTAAAATTGAACGATGGCAGAAGAATCACATTCTTGGATACACCCGGTCACGAAGCTTTTACCGCAATGCGTGCCCGAGGAGCTAAAGTTACGGACATCGCAATCATCATCGTTGCTGCAGACGACAACGTGATGCCGCAAACCGTCGAAGCAATCAACCATGCCTCGGCTGCCGGCGTACCTATCGTATTTGCCATCAACAAAGTAGATAAACCCAATGCCAACCCCGATAAAATTAAAGAAGAGCTGGCCAACATGAATTACCTTGTCGAAGAATGGGGCGGAAAATATCAGTCTCAAGATATTTCGGCAAAAAAGGGTACAGGCGTGCACGAACTGCTCGAAAAAGTTCTACTCGAAGCTGAATTGCTTGACTTAAAAGCCAATCCCGACCGTAGAGCTACCGGTTCGGTAATCGAATCAACTCTGGATAAAGGACGAGGGTATGTAGCTACCGTATTGGTAGAAAACGGAACTCTTCACACCGGAGATATTGTCCTTGCAGGAACACATCACGGACGTGTCAAGGCCATGTTCAACGAACGAAATGCACGGATCAATGAAGCAGGCCCATCTGCCCCGGCATTGATCTTAGGCTTGAACGGCGCTCCGCAAGCAGGAGACATTTTCCACGTAATGGAAAGCGAGCAAGAAGCCCGTGAGATTGCAAACAAACGGGAACAATTACAGCGAGAACTCGGATTGAGGACACACAAGCTACTGACTCTCGATGATATAGGAAGACGTATTGCCATCGGCAATTTCCAAGAACTGAATGTAATTGTAAAAGGAGACGTAGATGGTTCGGTAGAAGCCTTGAGCGATTCTCTGATCAAATTATCGACCGAAGAAATTCAGGTAAACGTATTGCATAAAGCCGTGGGACAAATTTCCGAATCGGATATTACCTTGGCTGCCGCATCGAATGCCATTATCATAGGATTCCAAGTACGTCCGTCTATGGCAGCCCGCCGTCTTGCAGAAAAAGAAGGTGTGGATATTCGACTCTACTCTATCATTTACGATGCGATAGAAGAAGTAAAATCTGCTATGGAAGGAATGCTTTCTCCGGAAATCAAGGAAGAAATCACGGCAACTGTCGAAGTACGAGAAACTTTCAAGATCACAAAAGTGGGAACTGTCGCCGGATGTATGGTTAAAGAAGGTAAAATCAAACGCACCAACAAGATTCGCCTTATCCGTGACGGTATAGTTATTTACTCCGGAGATCTCGGTTCGCTGAAGCGATTCAAAGAAGATGTAAAAGAGGTAGCTACCGGATATGAGTGCGGTCTTAACATCGCTAACTACAACGACATCAAGATAGGCGACTTGATCGAAGCGTATGAAGAGGTCGAAGTAAAAAAGACCCTGTAATAACACTGCACAGGCATTACCGAAACAATCGGGTTACCTATTTGCAGCAAGAATATAAACACGGATGTAAAAGAAGTAACCCGATAAGCCGGAACTTTTTTGACATCTGTGTTTTTCTATTCGGGGATAAATGATTTGAGGGAGTATGAGAATCGAGATTATAGATATAGTCATTGCCGTACTCATTTTGTACAGTATTTTCCGAGGCTATCATTTAGGACTTATTCGTCAGATCGGAGCTTTGGGTGGCATACTGTTGGCTATTTTAGGCGCTAATCTGTTTTCTCCTTTCATGGGATTGCTATTGAATAAAACAGAATTGTTTCCCGAATACGTCAATCATAAAATCGCATATTTGGTGACTTTCCTGATTATTCTCTTTTCTTGCAAATTTATCACCCGACTAATGCAACGCTTCGCCAGGATGTTACATCTCGGACTTCCGGACAAATGGGCCGGCGTACTTTTCTGCGGATTTAAATATATTCTTGTCATCAGTGTAGTCCTGAATATTTATGATTTATTACACAAGGAGTTAGACCCGAAAGATACAAAAACACAAGAAAATTCATATTTTTATTCCGAAATTATAAAAGTCGCACCTTTTATTCTCGATTTATCTAAACAAGCATTTCGTAGCGAGAATAAAAACAAAGAAACTGACAAACCAAAACAAATAAGTGTGTGTTTATTAAAAAGATATTCTTACGACATCCCCATTCTATCCTATCCGAACGATAATGGGCTAAATGTAAAATACATATATGAAACAAGAAGATCCTAATCAAATATTAAACGACGTTACTTCCAACGATTATAAATACGGATTTGTAACCGATATAGAAACAGAAGTGATTCCTACCGGATTATGCGAAAATGTAATCCGGCTTATCTCCCAAAAAAAAGGAGAACCCGAATGGCTTCTCGAATTCAGACTAAAGGCTTATGAACACTGGAAAACATTGAAGATGCCGCATTGGGCACATTTAGATATTCCTTCTATCGACTACCAGGCAATCAGCTATTATGCCGCACCTAAGAAAAAAGAAGGACCGAAAAGTCTTGATGAAGTAGATCCCGAGTTACTGAAGACATTCAACAAATTAGGAATCTCTTTGGAAGAACAGATGAAACTTTCCGGAATTGCCGTCGATGCCGTCATGGACAGCGTTTCGGTAAAAACGACATTCCGGGAAAAACTCGCCGAACTGGGCGTAATTTTCTGTTCGTTCAGCGAGGCGGTTAAGGATTATCCCGACTTAGTAAAAAAATATCTGGGTTCGGTGGTATCTTATCGTGACAATTTTTTTGCAGCGCTCAACTCCGCCGTATTCAGCGACGGTTCGTTCGTATATATTCCCAAAGGGGTACGCTGCCCGATGGAGTTATCAACCTATTTCCGTATCAACGCAGCCAATACAGGACAATTCGAACGCACTTTAATCGTAGCCGACGACGACAGTTATGTAAGCTATCTCGAAGGGTGCACCGCTCCGATGCGTGACGAAAACCAACTGCATGCGGCAATAGTGGAGATAATCGCCCACGACCGTGCAGAAGTAAAATACTCTACCGTTCAAAACTGGTATCCCGGTGATAAGAATGGAAAAGGCGGTATCTACAATTTTGTAACGAAACGGGGTATCTGTAAAGGTGATCACTCGAAAATCTCATGGACACAGGTAGAAACAGGTTCTGCCATTACATGGAAATATCCGAGCTGCATACTTGCCGGAGACAATTCGATCGGAGAATTTTATTCGGTTGCCGTGACCAACAACCACCAACAGGCTGATACGGGAACGAAAATGATTCATTTGGGAAAGAATACAAGAAGCACGATTGTTTCTAAAGGTATCTCTGCAGGATACAGCCAAAACAGCTATCGGGGACTGGTCAAAGTCTCCCCTCGTGCCGACAACGCCCGGAATTATACACAATGCGACAGTTTATTGCTGAGTTCTCATTGCGGGGCACATACATTTCCGTATATGGATATAAAGAACAATACCGCAGTCGTAGAGCATGAAGCTACTACATCCAAGATCAGCGAAGATCAGATCTTTTATTGCAACCAAAGAGGTATTCCGACAGAAGATGCCGTAGGTCTGATTGTAAACGGTTATGCAAAAGAAGTGATGAACAAGCTCCCGATGGAATTTGCTGTCGAAGCCCAGAAACTTTTGCAAATTTCCTTAGAAGGCTCGGTAGGATAATTGAATACTTTTAATTTGAACATAAAAAAGATGACATACGATGTTAGATATTAAAGATTTACATGCCAGTATCAACGGCAAAGAGATATTAAAGGGAATCAACCTGACGGTAAAACCCGGAGAAGTTCATGCTATTATGGGTCCCAACGGATCGGGAAAAAGTACATTATCTTCGGTTCTGGCAGGAAATCCGGCCTTTGAAGTGACCGAAGGAAGTGTAAATTTTTATGGGAAAGACTTGCTCTCTCTCTCTCCTGAAGACCGTTCGCACGAAGGCATTTTCTTGAGTTTCCAATATCCGGTAGAAATACCGGGCGTAAGCATGGTAAACTTCATGCGTGCCGCTGTGAACGAACAACGCAAGTATAAGGGTTTAGAACCTCTATCCGCAACAGATTTTTTGCGTATGATGCGTGAAAAACGCGAGATCGTAGAATTGGATAACAAATTGGCGAGTCGATCGGTTAATGAAGGGTTTTCCGGCGGAGAAAAAAAGAAAAACGAAATTTTTCAAATGGCTATGCTTCAGCCTCGTTTGTCGATTTTGGACGAAACAGACAGCGGACTGGATATAGATGCCTTGCGTATCGTTGCAGAAGGCGTGAATAAATTGAAATCAGATCAAAATGCGACGATCGTAATTACTCACTATCAAAGATTGCTCGATTATATCGCTCCGGATTTTGTTCATGTGCTTTATAAAGGGCGTATCGTAAAATCGGGAGGTCCGGAACTGGCCTTAGAGTTAGAAGAAAAAGGATATGATTGGATCAAGAAAGAAGTCGATAAATAGATCCGATCTGTTTCTTTTTAATCAGTCGTTTTATTATCATTGTACATCATGAATATAGAAAAACAATATATAGAATTGTACGACCAGTACCATTCGCTCATCGACAGTCATGCTTCTCCCATTCTTAACGCATTGCGGGAAAAAGCGATGTTCGATTTCCGGGAAACAGGATTTCCCTCCCCAAACGATGAAGAGTATAAGCACACGAATATTCTGGATTTGTTCGCCCCTGATTACGGATTGAATCTGAACCGTTTAGAGATACCGGTAAACCCTTACGAAGTATTCCGATGCGATGTCCCTAATCTCAGTACATTGCTTTACTTTGTAGTCAATGACAGTTTTTATACAAAAGAAAATCCTAAAGTAAAACTTCCTGAAGGGGTTCTTATCGGAAGTCTTAACGAAATGGCTCGTTCTCATCCCGATCTGGTACAGCGTTACTACGGGAAGCAGGCATGTACCCAAAACGATGGAATCGTCGCATTAAATACGGCATTCGTGCAAGACGGATTTTTTCTTTATGTCCCTAAAGGCGTTATCATAGAAAAACCGATACAACTGATCAATATACTACGGGGAGATGCAGATTTTATGGTAAACCGCCGATTGCTGATCGTTCTGGAAGAGGGAGCACAAGCCCGTTTGCTGGTTTGTGACCATACGATGGATAAAAAGAAATTTTTGTCATCGCAAGTAACTGAGATTTATGCGGGTAAAAATGCGGTATTCGACTATTATGATATAGAAGAATCATCACTAAACACTAACCGGATAACCTCTACTTTTGTAGATCAAGCTGAAAAATCGAACGTACTTATTAACGGCATTACCCTTCATAACGGCACAACTCGCAACAATTACCGGATGACATTTTCCGGAGAACATGCTGAAGCTCATTTGTGCGGGATGGCGATAGCAGATAAAAAACAATCGGTAGATAACCATACGTTCATCGATCATGCCGTTCCTTACTGTACGAGTAACGAGCTATTTAAATATGTACTGAACGATTCGTCGACAGGTTCTTTCAGCGGACGTATTCTCGTACGAGAAGGTGCTCAGAAAACTTCGGCTTATCAAACCAATCGAAATCTTTGTGCTACAAAAGAAGCCCACATGTACACGAAACCTCAACTCGAAATATACGCGGATGATGTAAAATGCAGTCACGGGGCAACTGTAGGACAATTAGATGAAAATGCTTTATTCTATCTCCGGTCACGGGGAATACCCGAAGCTGAAGCACGAATGCTGCTGATGTTCGCTTTTACCAACGATGTAATCGAGAACGTCAGGATGGATGCTTTGAAAGATCGGCTACGCCAATTAGTAGAAAAAAGATTTCGTGGAGAACTCGACAAATGTGCAGGATGTAATATCTGTCAATAAAATAAAGGAGACTATACAACTATGTTAGATATTCAAAAGATACGAAATGATTTTCCCATACTCGAACAAAAAGTATATGGAAAACCATTGGTTTATTTTGACAATGCTGCAACCTCTCAAACTCCCGAATGTGTCGTCAATACGATCAGAGACGGATATGACCGTATCAATGCAAACGTGCATCGAGGTGTGCATTTTTTAAGCCAGGAAGCTACCGAAGGTCACGAGAATGCACGAAAAAGAGTGCAACAATATTTGCATGCAGCACACGATTATGAAATTATTTTTACTCGTGGAACTACCGAATCCATAAATCTGGTCGCAAGTTCGTTCGGAGATGCTTTTCTGAAAGACGGAGATGAAATAATATTGTCGGAAATGGAACATCATGCCAATATTGTTCCGTGGCAATTGCTTCAAAACCGGAAAAAGATTACATTGAGAGTCGTGCCTATCGATGAAAACGGAGAACTGAAGATGGATGTTTTCCGCTCATTATTCAATGAAAAGACAAAACTCGTATCACTCTCACATATCTCTAATGTTTTGGGGACTGTGAATCCCATAAAAGAAATAATTTCAATATCGCATTCGCACGGTGTACCTGTTTTGCTGGATGGAGCTCAAGCTGCTCCTCATACTCGCATAGACGTGCAAGATATGGATGTCGATTTTTATGTTTTATCGGCACACAAGATGTACGGTCCTACCGGAATAGGAGTATTATACGGTAAAGAAAAATGGCTGAACGCCATGCCTCCTTATCAGGGAGGGGGCGAAATGATCTCTCATGTATCTTTCGAAAAAACCACATTCAATGAGCTTCCTTATAAATTTGAGGCCGGGACACCCGACTATATCGGAACAATGGCTTTTGCGACAGCTCTTGATTATATCGAAAGTATCGGGATAGAGAATATCGCAGCACATGAACAAGACCTGCTTCGCTACACAACCGGACAATTGATGCAGATAGACGGTATGAGGATTTTCGGAACTGCACATGAAAAGAGTGCTGTTATCTCTTTTCTTGTAAAAAACATTCATCATTATGATATGGGGATGTTACTTGACAAACTCGGTTTTGCTACCCGGACAGGACATCATTGCGCCCAACCGTTGATGCAGGCTTTAGGTGTGGAAGGTGTACTTCGCGCATCTTTTGCTGTTTATAATACTAAAGAAGAGGTCGACGCATTTGTTGCAGCCGTACATCGTGTTGCGAAAATGTTCTGATCCGATATATAAAAATTCAACAAGGATGTAGAAAATATCTACACCCTTGTTTTTTTACCAAGACCGAAATAGGGTATCAGATAACTTATTTTCAATAAAATGATAAATATACTGGCTTTTTTGCACGGATATTGTTATATACTCAGTTATTTGAATAATTTGAAAAACTATATATGAAAAAATTTGTAGAGTCAATCGCCAAAATGGAGTTTAATCGAAAAAAGGTTCTGATCATTATCATCGGGATTATCGTCATCGGAATCGTCTATTACTTCCTAAGCCGTCCCCCAAAAGCAGCGGCCTCTGAACCTACGGTAGTTATAGAGACCGTAACGACAGACGATGTCGAAATCTACGGAGAATATGTGGGACGCATTCGAGCACAACAGTTCGTCGAAGTTCGTGCACGAGTAGAAGGCTACCTTGAAAAAATGCTCTTCGAAGAAGGCACTTATGTTCCTAAAAATCAACTATTATTCATTATCAATCCCGACCAATACAAAGCAAAAGTCGATAAAGTAAAAGCTCAACTTACCAAAGATAAAGCCCAAGCACTGAAAGCCAAACGCGACTTAGAGCGCATACAACCCTTGTACGCTCAAAATGCTGCAAGCCGCTTAGACCTCGATAACGCGATTGCCGCATACGAAAGTGCGGCAGCTTCGGTAAATATGACCGAAGCCGATCTATCGCAAGCCGAAATGGAATTGGGATATACGGCAGTTCATTCTCCCCTTTCCGGACGAATAAGCGAGCGTCATGTCGATGTAGGAACATTAGTCGGTCCGGGAGGAAAATCTTTATTGGCGACCATTGTCAAAAGCGACACGGTATTAGTCGATTTCAGCATGACTGCTTTGGATTACTTACGCAGTAAAGAACGAAACGTCAATTTAGGACAACGGGACACCTCCCGCACGTGGCAGCCTTATATAACGATTACGCTTGCAGACAATTCGATATATCCGCAAAAAGGTCTGGTCGATTTTGCAGAACCGCAAGTAGATCCGCAAACCGGAACATTCTCCGTACGGGCAGAGATGCCTAATCCGGAACAGGTACTGCTACCGGGACAATTCACCAAAGTAAAACTATTGCTCGATGTCCGTGAAGATGCTATTGTAGTACCTAATAAGTCTGTAATCTTAGAAAAAGGAGGAGCTTATATTTTTGTTATGCGCAAAGACTCTACGGTAGAAAAACGGTTTATAGAGATAGGACCGGAAATCGGGAACAAAATGGTTGTAGAACGCGGTCTTGCCGCAGGTGAAAAAATCGTTACGGAAGGCTATCACAAATTGACTCCGGGCATGAAAGTCAAACCGGTTACCGAAGCCATCAAGCCTGAGACACCGGAAGAAAGGAGCGAATCATGAAAAGCGGATTTTTTATCGATCGGCCTGTTCTGTCGATCGTTCTATCCTTAGTTATCGTCATCATCGGGCTTATCGGACTTTTCTTGTTACCGGTAGATCAATATCCGCAAATTACTCCTCCAGTGGTAAAAATAAGCGCATCCTATCCGGGAGCAAGTGCAACGACCGTATCACAAGCGGTAGCTACACCCATCGAACAAGAACTGAACGGAACTCCGGGAATGCTTTATATGGAATCGAGCAGTTCCAACTCGGGAGGATTCTCCGCTACTGTAACTTTCGATGTTTCTACCGATGCCGATCTTGCTGCCGTAGAAATACAGAACAGAGTAAAACTTGCAGAATCGCGATTGCCGGCAGAAGTCATACAAAACGGCATATCCGTAGAAAAGCAAGCGGCCAGCCAATTGATGACTATATGTCTTACATCGAACGACCCGAAATTCGATGAAATATATCTAAGTAATTTCGCAACGATCAACGTACTCGATTTATTACGGAGAATCGAGGGTGTCGGCAGAGTATCGAATATCGGAAGCCGCTACTATGCCATGCAAATATGGGTACAGCCCGACCGTCTTGCAAACTTCGGATTAACGGTACAAGACCTGCAAACCGCACTGAAAGATCAGAACCGGGAATCGGCTGCCGGCGTCTTAGGCCAACAACCTGTAACCGGACTGGACATAACAATACCTATCACGACCCAGGGGAGATTATCATCCGTAGGACAATTCGAGGATATTGTAATCCGCGCTAATCCCGACGGCTCTCTCATTCGGTTGAAAGATGTCGCCAGAGTTTCCTTAGAAGCCTCTTCATACAATACCGAAAGCGGTATAAATGGCGAGAATGCCGCCGTATTAGGAATATACATGCTTCCCGGAGCAAATGCGATAGAGGTTGCGCAAGCGGTAAAAGACGCCATGAAAGAAATCAGCAAGAACTTTCCGGAGGGTATGAGTTACGAGATACCTTTCGATATGACGACTTATATTTCTCAATCGATTCATGAAGTTTATAAAACATTGTTCGAAGCATTGGGATTGGTTATTCTCGTCGTATTTTTATCATTACAGAACTGGCGTGCGACCCTTATCCCGGTAATTGCCGTGCCGATCTCATTAATCGGAACTTTCGGATTTATGCTGATATTCGGGTTTTCTCTAAACCTTCTGACCATGCTCGGTCTTATCCTCGCCATCGGTATCGTAGTAGATGACGCCATCGTCGTCGTAGAAAATGTCGAGCGGATCATGGAAGAAGAACATATTGGGGCATACGAGGCGACAAAAAAAGCGATGAACGGACTGACAAGTGCCTTGATCGCAACATCATTAGTGCTTTGCGCCGTATTTATTCCCGTAAGTTTTCTTAGCGGCATCACCGGACAACTTTACCGACAATTTACGGTAACCATCGTCGTTTCGGTACTCATATCGACAGTCGTAGCTTTGACATTAAGCCCGGCAATGTGCGCTCTGCTGTTAAAGCCGAGTAATAAGAAAAAGAGAAAACATATTCTATTCCGATATATAAACCACTGGTTGGTTACCGGAAACAGAAAATATTCCAATCTCATACAAAAGGCGATAATGAATCCGAGAAGGATATTATCCGGATTTGGAATCATGTTGGTCATCATGTTTGTTATTTCCCGTTTTATTCCGACCAGTTTTATGCCGCAAGAAGATCAAGGTTATTTTAAAGTAGAATTAGAACTTCCTGAAGGCGCAACTTTGGAACGAACTCGAAAGGTAACCGAAAGAGCTGTCTCCTATCTGCTCGAAAATCCATTCGTCGCATACGTGCAGAATGTCACCGGAAGCAGTCCCCGTGTAGGAAGTAACCAATCGCGAAGCGAGCTTACGGTAATCCTTAAACCGTGGGAAGAGAGAGAAGGGGTAGGAGTAGAACAAATTATGGAAACCGTACGAGAAGAACTTTCTCAGTATCCCGAATCCAAAGTATTTCTAAGCACTCCTCCCGTCATACCGGGACTCGGATCTTCCGGTGGTTTTGAAATGCAACTTGAAGCACGAGGAGACGCAACATTCCAGAATCTCGTACAAGCTGCAGATACGTTGATGCATTACGCATTGCAACGGAAAGAGCTGACCGGATTGTCTTCTTCTCTACAATCAGAAATTCCGCAACTTTACTTCGACGTAGATCGGGACAAAGCCCGCATACTGGGAGTACCGCTAACCGATATTTTCTCTACGATGAAAGCTTATACGGGTTCGGTATATGTAAACGATTTCAACATGTTCAACCGTATTTATAAAGTATATATTCAGGCTGAAGCTCCTTATCGAGCTCATAAAGACAACATCAATTTATTTTTCGTACGCGGAAGTAACGGAGCTATGGTTCCTCTCACTGCACTAGGAACGACTGACTACACGACCGGTCCGGGAAGTATTAAGCGGTTCAATATGTTCAATACGGCCATTATACGAGGAGCGGCAGCACAAGGATATAGTTCGGGACAAGCGATGGAAATTATGGAAGAAATAGCACAACAACATCTGCCTGCCAACATCGGAATCGAATGGAGCGGACTCTCATTTCAAGAGAAAAAAGCAGACGGAAAAACAGGTATTATAATGACTCTTGTTTTCTTGTTCGTATTCTTGTTTTTGGCAGCACAATATGAAAGCTGGTTAGTCCCTATTTCGGTACTGTTATCTCTTCCCGTAGCAGCTTTCGGCGCTTATTTAGGAATATGGGTCTGCGGAATGGAAAACGACATCTATTTCCAAATAGGACTTGTCATGTTGATCGGGTTAGCCGCTAAAAATGCAATTCTGGTAGTCGAATTTGCAAAAGTTCAGGTTGACAACGGTGCAGACATCATATATGCTGCCATTCACGCGGCACGCCAACGGTTTCGCCCCATCGTCATGACCTCTTTCGCTTTTATTTTAGGCATGCTCCCGATGGTATTGGCTAGCGGACCGGGTTCAGCAAGCCGACAATCTATCGGAACTGGAGTCTTTTTCGGAATGATATTCTCCATCACATTCGGGATTATCCTTGTCCCGTTTTTCTTTACTTTAATATATAAACTCAAAGCATCAATTAAAGAAAAATGGTTATGAAAATGATATCCAAAATATATATAGTGTTCATGATTCTGATAATGACAGGTCTTTATTCCTGTAAAATCGGTAAAAAATACAGCCGTCCGGAACTACATCTACCCGAAAGAATTACGGAACAGCATTCCGATTCGTCAACTCTGGCCGATCAAGATTGGAAAACCATATATACCGACACATTATTGCAGTCTCTGATACAAAAGGCTCTCGACAATAACAAAGATATGTTGATTGCAGCGTCTCGTATAAAAGAATTGGCATATAGAAAAAGAATAGCTACCGGAGATTTATTCCCTACCATAAACGGGGCTATACATCCCGAACGAGAACATACGAATGACGGAGGAAATAATCCCGTCAACGATGATTCGTTCGAGGGAAAGCTTTCTCTATCATGGGAAGTCGATCTATGGGGAAATCTGCGATGGGCACGTGCTGAAAGTATTGCCGAATATCTCGCATCGGTAGAGGCAAGGCGAGCTTTACAAATGTCGATGATCGCACAAGTCGCACAATACTATTACGAACTGGTTGCATTGGACAACGAGCTGGACATCGTCCGCCAAACACTGGATACATGGGAAAAAGGTCTCGATCTCGCACGAATTCGTTTTGAAGGGGGATTGACTTCAGAAACATCTTTTCGTCAGGCTCAAGTGGAACTTGCCCGTACAGCGACATTAGTACCGGAACTGGAAAACAAGATTTCCCAAAAAGAAAACGACTTATCGCTGCTTGTCGGAGAATATGAAGCTGTTATTACTCGGGCAAAAATGAATCCCGATATCTATTTGCCCGAACAACTACCCGTAGGATTGCCCTCGACCCTTTTGGAGCGGCGTCCCGATCTGAGACAAGCCGAACAAGAATTGATCGCAGCACACGCTCAAGTAGGTGTCACATTCACGAATATGTTTCCTAAATTGACCCTTACAGCTACTTACGGCATAGAAAGCTCATCTCTAAATGACTTTTTACGTTCTCCTTACGGGTTCATCGGAGGGACACTACTTTCTCCCATTTTCGGTGCCGGGAAAAATATTGCAAGGCATAAAGCGCAGAAAGAAGTATTCAGACAGACTTGTTATCGATATGAAAAATCTGTCCTGACAGCCTTTCAAGAGACTAAAAACGCAATTGTAAACTTTAATAAAGTAAAAGAAGCCCGTATCCTGAAAAAAAATCTCTATGAGGCTTCCAAAGGATATGTAGAACTGGCCCGACTACAATATATTAACGGAGTCATCAACTATCTCGATGTATTAGACGCACAACGAGGATTTTTTTCTGCACAAACAGGTCTCAGTAATGCCATAAGAGATGAACAAATCGCCGTAGTTTATCTTTACAAAGCATTAGGAGGAGGATGGGACAATTTATCTCCATTCGATAAAAAAGAGACTAAGCAATAATTTATCGAACAAAATCTACCGGAAGAGAAATTTTCCGGCAGATTTTGTTTTTTAACGTAATTTCTTACCTGAAGAAACCGGATCGAATCCCAAATCGATTACATCGAAATGAGTATCGGAAGAAACCGTTCCGCTCCATTCTATCCGGTGATATTTAAAAGGTGGAGAAACAGGACGCATCCGTATTTGTCCCGACACAGTTCCGGTAATACGAAAACGATAAAGTAATGAATAATTTCCTTCTGACTCTTGCGCACCCCATACCTTGCAAACCAAATCTGCATTTTGCACCGTACAACGCAATGCGATGTGAGAAATACGTTTATAAATATCGGGCAATAATTTTATAGGTCGAGTTATTACACCTATTTGTATATCCGACTGAGCTTCGGAACACAAATCATACAGCTTACCGTTTTCATCTCCGGCAAGCAAACCCGGATAGAGATTATACAAATATTTCCAATCAATAATACGGCAGTACCAACTCGAAAAAGATAATCCGAATACATAGCAAAAATGATAATCGGCATTCAAGAAAATAATTTCCTGCCGGATATAATTATATCCGGCGACACATTTTCCTTGAATATATTTTCTAAACGGAACGGAAGTCTCCGATAATAATATAAAATCACTATCGGACGAATCTTGAGGAAGTGCATCCGGAACGCCGCTAAACACAGGAGAAAGTAAGTTGGACTCTGCTCCCTGCAAAGCCATGACTCCTTGTTCGGATAGATAAACGACGGCATTATCTATCGGAACAATCAGATTCGAAGATAAGCAAACTTCCCGATTTACAGGATGTTGATTACTGTAAAGGACTCCCTCACTCCCCTGCTGCAAAGCCCATATACCTTCTGTCGTAAACACATATAACGGAAACTCTCCATACTGACCTTGTGACAAGGCTGCCGTAGCAGCCGCTAAGTCGGTAATTTCTCCTCCCGATAAAATATAAGTAAACTCTTGAGGAAATACAAAAGGATTATTTATTTGCGATACTCTCAACTTATTGGGAGCATACTCAACAGCATTCGTCTCTTCCGGAATCTTACCTTCATCAGGTTCGGATATTTCAGAAAAAGTAATAGGTTTTAAATCCGGAGAAATATAATAAGCCATATTCTGATCTTGAGAAGATTTCAAATCGACTGTTATCCCATATTGTTTTCCTTCGACATCGTCACATATCCTCACATCCATTTTATATGCCCGGCTGTCAGGATAAGAAATCATAGCCGAAAGACCTTTGAGAGACATAGGAGACTTAAAAGAATTTACTAGATGTCTCTCTCCGTCAGAACCGTTCATATACACTTCGATATATCCCCGTTGTACATCGATATCGATCAAATCGATTCCATTATAGCGATTCTGTGTCAAAGCAAAAACAGAAAGAGGAAAACCGCTGGAATAGTACATAGATATTCCTCCCAGATGTAATCTTCCGTTATACACATAAGAGGTCTTTGCCGTAATACGGTGATGAGAAAAATTATCCAAAGGCAACAAATCTTGTTGTTCGAGATTATTCAAATCACAGCTATATTCCAATGAAAAAGGATTATTAATCTGTTCCTTTCCGGAAAGAGATGCTACTTTAAAGAATACAACCTCTTCCGCCAGTTTCCGTCTGATCTCCTCCTCTGTCAATTGCGGCACATCGAAAATAATAATCCGAGTCTGTTTGCCACCAATATTCCGTATCTCATACCGATAGTCATTTTCTGTCATAGCAACCTGCTTGACCACCGGTATTTCTTTTGAAATAAACACATCTATCCCGGTAATAATATCCGCCCATTTAGATAAATCGCACTTGCCGATATTATAATAAAGCGACTCTCCCCTTAAATTGAATTTATTTTCGACAAATCTCCTCAAATATCCATCTTCTAATTCGCAAAGTGCTTCAATATTATTCAACGTATCGGCTTTATCCGATTGTAACATGACAACAGGCGGAGACGGAAGAATATAAGAACCGTCATACATCCGGAGTGCATACCTCACCAAAAAAGGATGTGCAAAATAACCGTCCGAAAGCAATTTACTCTTACATTTACTATACGTGCCATATATCCAAGAAATAAATGCCCTCTTATCCGTATCGGAAAGACGACAAATACCGTCATCTTGTGTCTCTACTTTCAATGTATAAGTATCGAATATCTCGGTACTCTGAATGCTTCCTCCCAAATAAAACGATATTTCGGGCATATCCGGACGTGTCCCCAATATCTCATAAATTCCGTTTCTGTACAATAAATAAAATATTTCCGTATCGGTAATTACAACAAGCGTATTCCCGACCGACTCTATTCTCAACAGTCCGGAGATCTCACACAATGCCTCCAATCCCGTCGAAAAAACCTCTCCATCCTTTTCTTCCGCCTCAAAATAGAGATTCGTGCCGTCATACGAAATATAGTGTTTATAGGCTTCGTTACAATGCAAAAATATGACTTTACGAGAAGTTTCTTCCGGAGTATATAGTAAGCGGGGTTCTCCGACAGCTTCCCAAATACCGTCTCTGCATCTCAAGTTCACGATCCGGCTACACTCCCCGTCGCTACACATTGCCGGAGGTAACTGATGCGACATACCCTTAATTTGTAATCTGTTCTGTTGCATAATATTATCTTTCAATTTCTTTTTCGGTAAAAATAGAATAGAGAACATTCCGGCTCGTGGGATATTTATAAAAAAGAATTCGTTCCGGCAAGATTTTATAATTATCGCATAAAACCGGAACGATTCAATATTTTTTTTGCAATCGAGAAAGTAAACCCCGAGCCTGTTTAAAATTCTTTATAATACTCCAATACAAAAAGGGCTTGAACAGGCTCTCCGAGTTATAACCGTAAAATAAAAATCATTATGGATGAATGCAACTACAAAATTTTTAACAACAACCGGTTAATGCCGAAACAGGAAAAGAAAGAAGAAAAAGAAGACGAAACATTCGACCGCTCTCAATACGAAATTTTATGGATGGCAAAAAAGGCATGGGAAAATATAGAACCATACCGCAGACGTCGCAGACGAAACAGAAAATATACATTCGGACAACAATGGAGCGATAAAGTAACATTACCGGACGGAAGAACGATAACCGAAGAGCAATATTTGAAAGAACAAGGAAAAGTTCCTTTAAAAAATAATCTGATCCGCCAACTGATAAAAAACGTTATCGGGCAATTTCGAAGCAATCAGACTCAACCGGTATGTATTTCCAGAGACCGGAACGAACAGCAATTAGGAGAACTGATGAGCATAGCCCTCGAATATGTTTATCAACATAACCGAATGTGGGAAATCGACGGTAGGACTCTCGAAGAATTTCTGATCTCAGGAAGTTGCTTTCACAAAATAGTTTACGGAAAAAGGAGAAATAAAACGGATGTATGGATCAATGAAATAAATCCGAACCGAATCTTTTTTAACAATATGGAAGATAAACGACACTGGGATTGCACAATGATAGGTGAATTGCATGACGTACCTATCGCAACGATTTTATCCAATTTTTCAAGAGGTTCTCGTAAACGGGCTTCCCGCCTCCGAGAGATTTACAGCAATGCCAATCAAGAAGAACTATACCGTCAATATTCAAACCTGACTACGGAGCGGATCGACAATCTCGACTTTCTGATTCCGGGAGAAGACCATCTCTGCCGAGTAATAGAAATATGGAGGCTCGAAAATTGCGAACGATTGAAGTGCCATGACACTTTGAACGGAAGATTTTATAAAGAAGAAATAGACCGTTTGCCTGACATCGAAGCAGAAAACAGAAAAAGAATCTCCGATGCAGAAAAAGCAGGAATCGACAGTAAAGACGTACCTCTTATTCATACCGAATGGTTCATCGACCAATTTTGGTATTATCGTTTTTTCTCTCCTTTCGGAGACATTTTGGATGAAGGAGAGACCCCGTATTGGCACGGAGAACATCCTTACAGCATGCGACTTTATCCGCTTATCGACGGAGAAATTCACTCTTTTGTCGAAGACATCATCGACCAGCAAAGATATATAAACCGACTGATTACATTGGTTGATTTTATCATGGGATCAAGTGCTAAAGGTGTATTGCTTTTCCCGGAAGATCAAGTTCCCGATGGAATGACCATCGAAGATGTAGCTGAAGAATGGACACGATATAACGGGATCATCCTATTCAAACCAAAACCGGGAGCACCTCTCCCACAACAAATTGCAGTAAATTCGACCAATGTAGGCGCTTATGAACTTCTAAACTTGCAAATGCGACTGTTAGAAGATATCTCAGGCGTACATGGTGCTATGCAGGGGAAAGACGCTCCTTCAGGAACTCCTGCCTCCCTTTATGCACAACAAACCCAAAATGCATGTCTGAATCTCATCGACCTATTCGAGTCTTACAAAACCTTCAGGGAAGACCGCGACACGAAAATGATGAAAACCATTCAGCAATTTTATGATGAAAACCGATATTTGGAAATTGCGGGAGATAAAGCTACTGAAGGACAAATACTCGCCTCTCCGGATAAAGTTCGTAACGCCGAATTCGACATATCCATCACCGAATCCGTTTCCTCTCCGGCATATCGGGTAGCATCGAACGAATTTTTGCTGGAACTGTTCCGAATGGGACAGATTTCTTTGGAAATGCTCCTTGAAAACGGTTCATTCCCATTTTCCGACCGCTTATTACAAAGTATAAATAAATTAAAACAAGAGACTCAACAACAAAATTCCAAAGATACTCTACCACTCAAAAAAACAGAGAATATTTAGACTCTATTCCAATACGTCAAATGAGAAGGTGTAATAAACACTACACCTTCTTTCCGTAATTATTAAAAAATATATTTTAAATATCTATTAAAACCTGTCTCAATTTTACTCGGGTCAGGTTTGAGAGTTTCTTTCGAGGATGTTTTCCTATTTTTATAAGGAGGATAGCGGGCTATCTGACAAGGGAAAACGGGAAAAAAGACCGGAAGAAAACGCAAAAATGACCTGATAATATTTTCTTGTATAGGAAAATTTAGATAGACTCTTAGTATTTCAAAAAATTCGTATATTTAGCAACTAAAAGAAAGGGATTATTTTGATATTACTGAATATCGATCATGAAAAACAAATTTGATAATACAACTATTTTCAGGACACCGGACGGTCGATCTTATCTCGTCCCGTTTATTTTGGTCACCAGTTTGTTCTTGTTATGGGGATTTGCTCACGGATTGCTGGACGTGCTGAACAAGCATTTTCAACTTGCATTCACCATGACAAAAGCAGAATCGGGATTAGTACAATTCTCGACTTATATCGCTTATTTTCTTATGGCTATTCCTGCTGGTATCTTCATGAAAAAATACGGATATAAAAAAAGCATCATTCTGGGTTTATTACTTTTTGCAACCGGAGCATTTTCTTTTATCCCGGCAGCACTCATGCACTCTTCCGCTCCGTTTCTGATCGCATTGTTCATAATCGCCTGCGGTTTGTGCATTCTGGAGACAGCAGCAAATCCTTACTCAACGGTTTTAGGTCCTAAAGAATCGGCCGCACAAAGAATAAATTTGTCCCAATCATTCAACGGTCTGGGCTGGATACTCGGGCCTTTGGTCGGAGGTGCTCTGATTTTCGGTACTCCCGAAGGAGACTCCTCCGCTCTTACCAAACCCTATATTCTTGTGGGCAGCATCGTTCTGGTAATAGGTATTTTATTTTTCTTTACGAAGCTTCCCGAAATCAAGGAAGATGATGAAAAAACTCCGGTTACGGAAAATATTCCGGACAAATCGATTTGGAAGCACCGTCATTTCGTACTTGCCGTAATAGCTCAGTTTGCCTACTGTGCCGCCCAAACCGGCATATTCAGTTTCTTTATCAATTACGTTACCGAACAAGACCCGAGTATCGATCCTGAAAAGGCATCGAGGTTTCTGGCTTTCGGTGGAATGACTTTATTCATGGTAGGAAGGCTTTCGGGGAGTATGCTGATGAAATGGACTACGCCCAATAAACTGCTTGTCCTATTCTCTTTGATTTCATCCGTATGCATGCTTCTGGTAATTCTCGCTCTGGGAAGAATATCATTATATGCCCTAT
The DNA here is from genome assembly GCF_947855755.1 of uncultured Coprobacter sp. Lineage (NCBI taxonomy): Bacteria > Pseudomonadati > Bacteroidota > Bacteroidia > Bacteroidales > Barnesiellaceae > Coprobacter > uncultured Coprobacter sp. Next base: position 42,399 of record NZ_CANUAR010000003.1, on the reverse strand, counting down.
ACACGACCTTCTTCTTTATGTCGATCATGTTCCCTACGATTTTCGCACTCGGGCTTTCGAACATGGGAACTCTTACCAAAAAAGCTTCGTCATATATCGTTATGGGTGTAGCAGGTGGCGCTTTCAGCCCTATGCTTATGGGATTGATCGGAGAGAATAACATGGCTGTCGGATTCATCGTCCCGTTCGTTGCTTTTATATATATTTTGTTTTTTGCAGCCAAAGGTTATCGCTCGTAAATAAGAATACGACTATTATCGCCCAAACTTGTTTAAATTTTCGGATAAAGAAATTCTCAAGCCAACCCGAACAAAATTTAGACAGGTGCAGAGCGAACAGTCAGAAAATTAGACAGATTCTCAACAATTCTTCTTATCTTTGTCCCCGTATCGGTTCGAGATGCCTGTAACAGGATATCGATGAAAAGGGAATCCCGTGAAAGTCGGGAACAGTCCCGCTGCTGTAATTCTCCTATATTTACGGTAAACTACCCCCCTGCCACTGAATAGAATTATTCGGGAAGGCGTTTGCCCACAGAGATAAGTCAGAAGACCTGCCATACACACAAAATGCCGTTTCTTGCGAGGATGAGACCGGCAATACAAAAAATTTCAGTGAATGCGTAATTTCCGATTTTGCGACCCTGCTTTATTGTACGGGATAATCTTATGGTGGATTATTCTGCCGATTCGCATATCCGGACAAACGAACGCCAAAGTCGATACGACAAAAACCTACCAACTAAAGGAAGTCGTATTCACCGGAAAAACGATAAACAGAGATGTATTTCCGGCACAAACGCTTTCAGGCAAGCAATTAGAAAGACTCAGCGTGCATTCTGTCGCAGATGCGATCCGATACTTCTCGGGAGTACAGATAAAAGACTATGGCGGAATCGGCGGATTGAAGACCGTCAACATCCGAAGTATGGGAACAAATCATGTGGGTGTATTTTATGACGGTATCCAATTGGGCAATGCTCAGAACGGAACGATCGACCTGGGACGTTTCTCATTAGACAATATGGAAGCGATCACCTTATACAACGGACAGAAAAGCAGTATCTTTCAACCGGCAAAAGATTACAGTTCGGCAGGTTCGGTTTATCTGCAATCCAGAACTCCACGCTTTGAGGAAGGCAAAAAATATAATCTGAAAGCAACATTCAAAACCGGTTCGTTCGGAACGGTTAATCCGGCAATTCTTTGGGAACAAAAGCTGAGCGAGAATATAAGCGGATCGGTAAGCGGTGAATACCTCTATACCACGGGACGATATAAATTTACGTACCGTAAAGAAGGCGGATATGACACTACTGCCGTACGGCACAACGGAGATGTAAACGCTTTACGAATAGAAACCGGACTTTTCGGAAAAATAAAAGACGGTAACTGGAGAACAAAACTCTACTTCTATAATTCAGAACGAGGTTATCCGGGTGCTATTGTCAGAAACAAATTTTCCAATGAAGACCGGCAATGGGACTCGAACTTTTTCGTACAATCGTCATTCCGAAAAAGTTTTGCAGAACGTTATCATCTTTTAATCAGCAGTAAATATGCGTATGATTATCTCCATTATTTAGCAGATCCGAGAAAAGACGCCTCCGTCACATACACAGACAATCATTACTGGCAACAAGAAGTTTACTTATCGGCAGCCCAAATGTATTCTATATTCGATTTCTGGAACATCAGTTTATCGACAGATTTTCAATGGAATAAACTAAACGCCGATTTGATCAATTTTGCCTATCCGAGACGTTACTCGGGATTGATAGCGATAGCTTCTTCTTTTGAAATGGAACCGGTAAAATTACAGGCAAGTCTGTTGGGGACTTTCACAAAAGAAACCACATCTTCTGCAGTCGTACCGGCCTCACACAAACCGCAATATACCCCGACAATTATTGCATCTTACCGTCCATGGAAACATATCGGATTAGATATAAGAGCTTTCTATAAAAAGATCTTCCGAATGCCTACTCTGAACGATTTATACTATACATTTATCGGCAATGTAAAGCTAAACCCCGAATATACGACTCAATATAATGTCGGTGTTACATACAGCAAAAGCTTCAACGGAATATTACGCATATTGGAGATACAAGCAGACGGGTACTACAACCAGGTGCGGGACAAAATCGTCGCAATGCCGACATCCAATTTTTTCCGCTGGACAATGGTCAACTTAGGAAAAGTAAAAATTAAGGGAATCGACATTGCCGCCAATGCAGGATGGCGATTCGGGACACAATGGAGCATCGACACCCGCATAAATTACACTTACCAGAAGGCACAGGACTACACTTCTACCGACGATCTTTATTACAAAGGACAAATTCCGTACGTCCCCCTGCATAACGGATCGGCAGTCATCAATGCCGGATACAGAAACTGGGAACTGAATTACAGTTTCATATATACCGGAGAACGATATGCTTCGAGAGCCAATACCGAAGAAAACTACGTTCTTCCATGGTACACAAGCGATTTATCTCTATCGAAAAATCTCCGATGGCACAAAACCGGAATAAGAATAACCGCCGAAATCAACAACTTATTTAACCAACAATATGAAGTCGTGCGTTCTTATCCCATGCCCGGCACTAATTTCAAACTGATATTGAATGTTACACTTTAACCGGATAATTTTATGAAACGAATGAATATGCAAAATATTTACCGTATCTTTCCACTTATATTTTTGTTACTGACAAGCTGCCGGGGCGATGAGCCTGTTCCCGCTCCACGAGAAATCACCGTAAGTTCGGGATTCTATCTGCTCAACGAAGGAAATAAAGGTAATAATATGGCTACTCTCGACTATTTCGACTACACCAATAATACCTATTATCTGAACATATATGCAGAGAGAAATCCGACTGTAGTCAAAGAATTGGGAGATGTCGGCAATGACCTGCAGATATACGGAAACAGACTATATGCCGTAATTAACTGTTCTAATTTTATAGAAGTTACAGACCTGAAAACGACAAAACACATCGGTATGATCCAAATTCCGAGTTGCCGCTATATCGTTTTCCACAAAAACAAAGCATACGTATCATCGTATGCCAGCATAGACGGAAGCGATTTATACGCCAGACAAGGATATGTTGCCCAAATAGATACCGCCTCTTTACAAGTCGAAAAGAGAGTTGCCGTAGGGTCACAACCGGAGGAGATGGTCATCATCGGAGATAAATTATATGTGGCAAATTCGATGTGCGTTTCGACCGGAGAAATGGATCATACGGTTTCGGTAATCGACCTGAATACATTTACCGAAATAAAAAAAATAGATGTTGCGGTAAACCTGCACCGGATGAAGGCAGATCGTTACGGTTACATTTATGTCTCGTCCAGAGGAGACTATTATGACGGGAAGTCCGATCTTTATATGATAAACAGTCGTACGGACGAAGTAGAAGGTCCTTTATCGATACCTGTCAATAATATGTGTATATCAGGAGACTCCTTATACATTCTTGCAAAAGAATTCAATTATATTACAGGATATGCAGAAAGTGTTTATGGAATCATAGATACCCGTACTCACAAAATCCTTACCCGAAATTTCATATCGGACGGAACCGATACTCAGATAGATATGCCATACGGTATCGCCGTAAATCCTATCAGCAAAGAAATATTCGTCACAGATGCTAAAGATTTCATTACACCGGGAAAAGTTTACTGTTTCTCTTCTGATGGAAAAAAGAAATGGGAAGAAATAGCCGGAGAAATACCTTCGAACATTGCATTCGTATTAGAAACCAAAAAAACGGACAACTAACAATATAATGATTTATACTACTTAATCGGAGAGAAGCCCATTTAAACAATATTTCTATAAAGCCTATCTAAATTTTGTTCAGATAGGTTTTGAGAATTTCTTTTGAGTTTTGCGAGGGGTAATAGCGGAATATCTGAATGAAAACAGGAAGACAGACCGAAAGAAAGCGTAAAGATAATCTGATAGATTTTTCTTTATTGGAAAACTTAAAGCTCCTAAACAAGGATAAAATAAGCCCGATACTCAATCCAAAATATAACGGATTCCCGAACGTTTTTTTAAATCGGCTATATCTTCCAAAGAAAGCTGGTTATCTCCGATATCCAAAACTGAAATTGCAGGAGAAATTTTAAATGATCGCAAAGCGTTATGTTGTGTATATAAATAGGTTAAAGAAGAACATAGACTTACATCGAGAACCGGCAGCATATTATCGGAACAGTCGAGATAGAGCAAAAATTCCTGATTTCCTATTTTCAAATTGTTTAACGTATTATGAGAACAATCTAAAGAAACCAAATAAGACAACCCTGATACATCTAACTCCTCGATCCAGTTAAAAGAACAATCAAGGTGTTCGAGCCATTTGCAAAAAGAGACATCAATATTCTCCAGACAACATTTCGGAACACGCAATTCATTGATGCATTCTCCGCAAATACGTATTACATATTCTCCCTTTCGGGTATATGTATGGATCATATTTTTATCGCAAACACCATCTCCCCAGTCGATCATAAAATCACGTGCCGATACAGAAAGTTCGATTTCGGAATTTTCCGGAATTAAATATGTAATAAGAGTAATTACACCAAAAGTTGCGGCCTTCTTATTAACAACAGATGTTTGTCTCCTATAAATTAACGGCAAGATTTTCATATCACAAAAAATATGATTTCTAACACAATACCCAATAAACTATTTAATTAGTCCAAAGATTATTAAACTCAATATAATTGCCTATTACTTTAAAAACATATAAAATCTAATAATCAGGCATTTTATTGTTAAATCAGACAAATATACAAGAATTATTTATGAATTTCATCAAAAAAATTAAGAAATCAAAATACTAATAAATTGGTATAGCGAATAATAATTTCGATAACTAAGACAAATATCTAAAAATCAAAGACCAACATTTCATAATACCGTATTATTATATTATTTAAGAGCCTGTCTTAATTTTCCGACAAAAAATATGATCAGTTCATTTTTGTGTTTTCTTCCGGTCTTTTTTCCCGTTTTCCCTTGTCAGATAGCCCGCTATCCTCCTCGTAAAAACAGAAAAACATACTCGAAAGAAAATCTCAAAACTGACCCGAGTAAAATTTAGACAGCCTCTAAGATTTTCAGAAACAAGTAAGACGAAATTATAAAATACGACATATATTTGTATTTATTAATTGAATTGAAGCTTTCTCTAAAGAAAAATCCGACTTCTTTTCTGACAATAAAAATATGAAAAACCGTATAAAAGCTTTATTAATCTTCTTGTGTTCTTTCTATAATCAAAAGATACAGGCCGCAGGTATAATTTGTCAAATTTCAGAAATCCATTATCACTCATTCACATTATTCACGTCTGTTTTTTTCGTTCTTTTTATTCTTTTATCAAAACGCATAAAAAAACAAAACCGAATTATATCGGAACAGAAAAAAGAGATAGACTCCGCTAAAATCATCTCTGATGCTGTCTTTGGAAATATTTATTCCTATGTCCTTTTGGTAGATCAGAATCTTATCGTTCAACGTACCAATTATTACACTTTATCATCGACAGACGATTCCGGAGAAAAAAAAGACATAGGAGACTTGCTGATGTGTGTCAATGCCCTATCCGCAGGATGCGGAAAAAGTAAAGCTTGCCCCGATTGCCCGATACGAAAAGCCATAATTGCAGCTTTTAAAGAAAAGAAAGATTTCAGCAATTTAAACATAACTCTGAATCTTTTGATTTCAGAAAACCAAGTAACTCAAATTGAGGCATTAATATCAGGAGCTTATTTAATTCTTGAAAAAGAGAAATATTTGTTATTAACGGTTTTCGATACTACTCATCAAAATAAGGTTAAGGAAAAGATCGCAGAAAAACATGCTCAATTCTCAGTAACATTTAATACCCTCCCGGTGGCCATAGCAATTTGTAATCGAGACGGAGTCGTTCATGAGGTAAACGACTACTATCTCGAACTGATGGGTACAGAAAAAGAGGGTCTAATACAACGAGTCAACGTATTCAACAATCCCTGCCTTCCCGATACAATAAAAAATCAGATAAAACAGGGAGAGTATATTTCTGAAGAAGTCAGCTATGATTTTCAAAAACTGAACCGTACAGGGTATTTCAAAAGTATTTATTCAAACAAACAATATTACAAATTTACCGTCAATTATGTCAAAACCGGGAACGGACAGATAGAAAAACTGATACTGATATGGGTAAACAACACCCTTGTTCATAATACTCTAAAACAAAATAAAAATATTATGGACATGTTCAGATTTGTCTCCACTGCTTCAAAAATAGGTTTTTCATCTATAAATTTATTGAAAGAAGACACGATAGTCACTCCTGAATATTTTATTAACCTCGGCGAAAATAAAACCACTAACATAAAAAATATTATCAATAAATATTCAAACATACACCCAGATGACAGAGAATATCTATTATCTTTTTCTGAACGTGTATCTCATGAAAAAATCCCGGATATAACCTTTGATAAAGATATTCGCGTTTCCGATAGATCCGGAGGGTGGAGATGGATCAGACAGGTCTTAATCCAAAAAACTTTCGACCCGAAAAATAAAAATATCGAAATTCTCGGTATGAATATCGATATTACCCGGCAAAAAGAAATAGAAGAAAAACTGAAACGAGCTCAACAACAAGCCGAAAATTCAGACAAACAAAAGTCTGTCTTCTTATCGAACATGAGCCATGAAATCCGAACTCCCCTAAATGCAATAATCGGTTTTTCACGACTTTTGGCTGAAACCGAAACCGAAGAAAATGAAAAACAATCCTACATCGATATCATAAACAACAATAACCAACTATTGTTACAATTAATCAGCGATATCTTAGATCTTTCGAAAATAGAAGCAAATACTTTGGAATTCAATTATTCTAATGTAAACATCAACACCCTGCTCAAAGATATAGAACAGACCACCAGAATGAAAGCAGGAGAGAAAAATCCGGTCAAAATAATTTTCGAACCAGAATCCCCTCATTGCTACATATATACCGAGCGTAACCGCCTATCTCAAATTATTAACAATCTTCTGACAAACGCCATGAAATTTACAGAAGAAGGTTGTATCCGATTCGGATATAAGAGACAGGAAAGCGGAATATATTTTTATATTTCGGATACCGGGAAAGGCATTCCAGAAGAAAAACAAAAACAGATGTTCGAACGGTTCGTAAAACTCGATAAATTTAAATCCGGTACAGGTTTAGGTTTAGCCATTTGCAAAAGCATAATCACAAAGTTAGGCGGGGAAATAGGTGTAAATTCAAAACCGGGAAAAGGTTCTACATTTTGGTTTACATTGCCAGCGAACGCCATATATTTCTCAGGAAAAGATAAACAAAACGACACTTCGAGAACCTCGGATAAAAACTCGACAATAGATAAACAAGAGAATACTCTGAATATTCCCAAACATACTTTACTGATTGCTGAAGATATAGAAGATAATTATAGGCTATATGAGGTTTTACTAAACAAAAAATATAATCTCCTGCATGCTTGGAACGGACAGGAGGCTGTAGACTTGTTTACCAAACACAGACCGGACGCTATACTGATGGATGTAAGAATGCCTGTCCTTGACGGGTATGAAGCAACAAAAGCAATCCGAGAAATAGAACAAGATATTCCAATTATAGGTGTCACAGCCTTTGCTTTTTCAGAAGACAAAGAAAAAATTCTCTCTTCAGGATTCAATATGTGCATAACCAAACCCATTGTTTCCAAAAATCTTATGGAAGCGTTAACCGCCGTAAATGTGTAATTTCCAACTCTTGCAACTTACATAAAACAAAATGAAACGATTTTTATTCACTCCATTCTATTTTTCGGTTATTCTGTTATCTGTTCAATCACAATCAACGACATCCTGAATCTGCGAGAAAGACGCATCAGAAAAAGATGTTTTAATAAGATACAGTCATTGCAGTGACTCACAAATCGACCAATCTAGACAGTCTGGCAAAAAAAGAATATACCAAAGCCTTTGCCGCACGTTTACAGTAGATAAATCGTTTTGACTTAAAAATATCGCCTAAAATTTTTACATAAAAATAAAAAAACACATGACAACTTAATGTTAATATTCTTAACTTTGGAAATCTGTTGAATAATTCATGGAGGCAAACAAAAAGTACGACAGCCTCAAATCGGAAGGAAAAGACGCGCCCCATACCGAAATATTCTCCAGACAAAACATTACAAATAATTGTTGGCAAAAACAATTGGGTATCAAAGTATATCTTCAATTGACAAAATGAAAAGGATTCATTTCATAGCATTCAATATTATGGCTGCTATTTTTATAATAACAGTCGTATTAGGTACAAGCGGTTGTCATAAAAACAAGTCACAAACCGTTTATAACATTCTTGTCATCCATTCATTCGACTCGCTTTACACTTGGGGAAAAGACATTAAAGAAGGAATAAACGATGCTTTTTCCCGTCACAATCTTTCGGTAAAAATTCGGCATTTTTATCTGAATTGCGAAATGCTGGATGCACAGAAAGAATTAGATATTTTATCACGATTATTAGACGAATACACCTATAACCCGCCTCATATCATTCTGGTAGAAGACGACCAAGCCACCTTTTCGCTGATCACCAGCAATCACCCGATTACACATACTGTCCCCATTATTTTTTCAGGTGTAAGTTATCTAAATTACGACATACTTGCCGGATATAATAATATTACAGGCTTTGAATGCAAACGGGACTTTATCGCTTGCTATCAATTAGCCAAACGCATTATTCCCGACATTACGAGAATCAACATCCTAACCGATAGTACCACCTTAGGAAAAATCTCTAAAAAAGAATTTTTAAAACAATGGCAAACTGTTTCCCAAACAGAAAAAGACAAGATCAAAATAAGATTCATTCCATATCGTGAGATGAAAACATTTCGAGTATTATACCCTTTTTACAATGCAATAAAAGGAGATATTTTTATCTTACCTAAATGGGATTTTACAATATCTCAATTCTCCAATATTTCGGTACAACCATTTTTCACGATTTGTAATGAAGGAATAGGGAAAAATATAAACGGAGGTATTTTAGGAGGTATTTTTACACTCCCGTATCAACAAGGCTTCGACGGAGCTAATCTCGCCGCACAGATACTAAAAGGTCAGAAAACCATAACCAATGTTCCCCTGCAATATCATAAAGACCTTCCCGTTTTTGACTGGCCTCAAATAAAAAGGTTGAACATTTCCACATCCCAATTACCGGAAAACAGTTTCATATATAATATCCCAATACACGAAAAATACAAAACTGAATTTATTATCATAATCTTAACTGCATTCATACTGCTTTTTTTTCTGACATTTTTATATTTACTCGAAAAGAAAAAAAAGAAACGCATACAAGCCCGATTGCATAATAAACAGAAATTATTGGAACAAGTTTTACAAATCGGAAATTTTCATACATGGTCTTACGACCTCGTTACACGAAAATTCACATTCGACAAGCGTTTTTTCCAAAGTACAGGATTGCCGTTTACCGATAATTATAAAATAAAACGAATATCGTTAATCAAGAAAGTACACCCGGACGACCGTAGAAACGTTTACAATACTTTAGTGTCCTCTATATATGGAAGAGACACTAAAGTAGTTGTACAATTCAGAATAAGTCTTAGCTCTCCTGACGAATATGAATGGTGGGAAACTCATTTTTCTTTATCTCCGCATATATCTTATTCTAATGCTCAGATATACGGACTATGTTTCTCCATAGAACATATCAAGCAACGGGAAATGGAGCTTATCGTCGCTCGCGATTTAGCTGCAAAAGCTGAGCTGAAACAATCTTTCGTAGCCAACATCAGTCATGAAATCCGGACACCACTCAATGCGATTATCGGATTTGCCAACCTACTATCCGACGAGAATGCCTTCACTCCTGACGAACGGCAATCTTTTATAAAAACGATAAATCGAAACTGTGACATTTTGTTGAAATTAATCAACGATGTTTTAGAACTATCCAAGTTGGAAACAGACACAATATCCTTAGTTTCAGAACCTTGTAATATGGAACAAATTCTGGAACTCGTATATTCGCAACATAAAATGAGAATTCCCGAATCTATACAGTTTTCAATGGAAACTCCTCATAAACAAGTAATTTTAAGGTCTGATTCAATACGTCTGATTCAGCTTTTATCCAATATACTCGATAATGCAATAAAATTCACACAAAGGGGAAATATCACAATCGGATACAGTATCGATCACAGCCAATATCTTACCTTATTCGTAAAAGATTCAGGTATAGGCATCTCAGAAGAAGAACAAAACCTGATTTTCGACAGGTTTTATAAATGTAATGAATTTACACAAGGACCGGGGTTAGGACTTTCTATCTGTGCAGCCATCGCCCAACTGTTTGAAGCAAATATCAACGTAGAATCCAAACCGGGAGAAGGAAGTTGCTTTTCTATCCATATTCCGATACGTAAAGATGATCAGATTCCTCTTGGAGAAGATAAAGAAATAGAACCGCAATTTCCGACCAATACAGATCATAATACAGAAAATGACGAAAATCAATCTCAAAAAGCCACATTGTTAATAGCTGAAGATATAGAAAGCAATTTTCTTTTACTAAAAACGATAATAGGCAATAGATGTCGGATTTTATGGGCAAAAAACGGAAAAGAAGCTATTGAATTGTATCGGAATAATCCGGTAGATCTTATTCTCTTGGATATAAAAATGCCCGAAATGGGAGGTATAGAGGCGTTAAAAGAGATACGAAAATCATCTACCGATATACCTATAATCATGCAAACTGCATACGCATTCGATTCAGACAAAGATATTGCAATAGAAGCCGGCTGCACAGGTTTTATTACCAAACCGATCAATCCGGTGATAGTAAAACAAACAATCAGTAATTATATTTCAAGTATTATCTGGTAAATTATTCCGGAAATAAAAAAACGAACAATGAGATCTCATTACATGACAAATATACTAAGAAATTACAAACGGTTTCTTTACTGTTTTTTCACGACATTATTTATAGCTTGCAATTTCCCGACGCATATAACCGCATCTTCCGACAATACAGCTCCTATATTAATTATCAGTTCATATAATCCGGATACGCAATTCACAACCTCCAATATCATCTCTTTCAATGACACATACCGGCATCTTGGCGGGAAATCACCAATTTCTATTGAGAACATGAACTGTCAAAGTCTGTCAGGATCTCAAACTTGGAAAAAACGGCTTGAAAGTATCTTATTGAAGCACGCCCAATTACCCCCTAAACTGATTATTCTCATAGGTCAAGAAGCTTGGGCGTCATATCTATCCCAAGATACCCTATTATTCAAAAATACCCCCGTATTATGCAGCATGGCAAGCAGAAATGCAGTTCTTTTACCTGACAATAATCAAGATCTCAAACTTTGGAATCCTGAAAGTATCGATGTTTTCAAAGATATGCCGAACCGGAATATAAAGGCCGGATTTGCATACGAATATGACATAAAGAAAAACATCGAACTGATTATGAGTTTCTATCCGTTGACTCGTAATATAGCATTCATATCGGATAATACATACGGAGGCATCTCCTTACAAGCATTAGTAAAAAAAGAATTCAAGAATTTCCCCAACCTCAACCTTATATTATTGGACGGCCGATTAAAAACAATCTATTCGATCATTGAAGATATCAAAAATCTACCACCTAATACGGTAATTTTATTCGGGACATGGAAAGTTGACGCATCAAACGCTTTCTTCATAAAAAACGCCATATATACGATGTCTGGTGTTAATCCCAAAGTTCCGGTATTCTCAGTTACAGCATCCGGACTAAACAATTGGGTATTAGGTGGATACTCTCCAAGCTACCGACAGCAAGGCCCTGATATGGCAAAACAGGCCATTAATATAGAAAAAGGGAAAGAAGCCAATATCAAATTTATCCCCAATGAATATATCTTCGATTTCAACAAAATCAAAGAATTGGATATTCCGGTCAAAAAACTTCCTCGAAATTCCATTCTCCTCAATAAAGAGCTGCCGTTGTGGGAAAAATATCCCGTCGAATTCATCTCTACCATTTCGGTATTAATCATTCTGGTAATTGCTCTTTGTTGTACTCTATTCTTTTATTTCCGTACAAAAAAAGTAAAAGAACATCTGGAAATATCTGAAAAGGAACTTATCATCGCTAAAGAGCGGGCAGAAGAATCGAATCGGTTAAAAAGCGCTTTCTTAGCAAATATGAGTCACGAAATCCGAACTCCGCTAAATGCGATTGTAGGATTCTCTACTGTACTCGCCGAAGAAAATAAAAATGAAGAACAACAAGAATATATAGACATTATTCAAAAAAACTCGGATTTATTACTTCGACTTATCAACGATATTCTCGATTTATCGCGCCTCGAATCAGGAAGAGTTCAATTCAATTTTTCTCTCTGCGACATTACACGGTTATGCCGCGACCAGATCGCAATAATAAACCGAGTCAAAAAAAATACAATTGCTTACATATTTGAAGCAAACGAACAGCTTTCCATGGTAACCGATCCTCAACGACTACAACAAATTTTCATCAATCTGCTGAATAATGCCGGAAAATTTACCGATACCGGCACAATCACTCTTTCCTATAACATAGAACCTGATAAAAACAGAGTAATATTCTCTGTATCCGATACAGGTTGCGGCATTCCTAAAGATAAACAACGACAAGTATTCGAGAGGTTCGAAAAATTAAACGAATTTGCACAAGGTTCTGGGCTCGGATTGTCTATCTGCAAATTAACCATCAATAAAATGGGAGGAGATATATGGATAGACCCCGATTACACAAAAGGTTCTCGATTTTGTTTTTCTCATCCTCTTAATCTCAAGATGCCGCCGGAGAAGAAACATTGATTATTTTTATTCCGAACGGCAATTTATTAGAACCTGACCCGAGTAAAATTTAGACGACCGGTTCTAAGAGCTTGTCTAAATTTTGCTCGGGTCAGATTTGAGAGTTTCTTACGAGGATATTTTTCTGTTTTTATGAGGATGATAGCGGGCTATCTGACGAGTGAAAACGGGAAAATAGGCCGGAAGAAAGCGCAAAAATGATCTGATAATATTTTCTAATTGGAAAATTTAGATAGGCTCTAAACCAAGCAGATCAAATCGTTGCCTCTCCGATAGGAACAGAACCGGAAATTTTTGCTCGCACTTTTGTAAATCGGTACGGTAACGGCTCTGTATAACATATATAATTGCCTATACAACGTGTTATAAGAATATCATCATGATGACCATCCATCGCTCCGAAGCTCCCATTCGGTTTCCGTTCAAAAACATCATGTTCATAACACGCTTGAATATCCCTTTCTACATAACCGTTTTCTCTTAACATTTGAATTTGATGATTTACCACCATCGTTTTAGTAGAACGATTCATGTGAAATCCCCATTTAGACGGAACTTGAGAACGAATCATTTCAGCAGAAGAACGGGCATACAAATGAGTATAAGAATCGGCAATAGTATCCAGAATATATTCCGTATGTTCTCCATCCGTATGTTCCGTTTCTAAAGTATTACTTTCTATTACAAGCAATGCCCGGTGATAAAAAGCTGCAATCTGAGCAGATTTCCACGCCAACAGATCATGATCAATATGTCCTCTCCATTGGGCGACAATTTCAGGTACGCCTCCAAACAACATCCAATAACGGTCATATACGACAATAACCGAATAATCGGCTTTAGATGAACGTCCTCCGATATCGACAACGGCCAGATAGCGATCCTTTACAGACATATCGGAATCCGGAAAAGCCCAGATATGAAGGCGTCCTCCCGCCTCTTCCTTAAAACCGAGCCCTTCCAATGCCGACTTTCCGGAGAAAGCTTTCCCATAAACTTCTCCGACCTTATCTGCCGGACGACATGATTCCCTAAGTCTTTGCACCTGTCGTATATCGAACACTCGTTCTCCGGTATGGTTAAACGCCTCAACATCATCAGAGGGATACTCCGCCATCATATCGGCATGATCTCTATATTCTTTTCGTTTCATACGATACCAAGCTATCGCTTCAAGAGTCGCACCTTTATACCAAAGATCTTTTTCATAATCTGTCAAAGACGTTATCAATGCTTCGTAATCTTCTACCGGAACAGAATACATCTCTATTTCGAACCATGGTATGAATAAGAAGCGTTTATCACTCTCCCCTCTCTTCGCCCTCTCACATTCTTGATGAAAATAATTTCCCGTACCGTTTGCCGTACTTTCCATCACAATAACCGAATCGGGTAATAAAGCAACCGAACCACATACCGAACGAATCAACGCCTCAGGAGATTTCAACCGTGTATGAGGCCAGAAAGCTACCTCTGACAAATGTGCCATAACTGCATCCGATCCACGCACCGACTCCGGAGTTTCTGCCGACCCGATCGTGACTTTACAGCCTGTTTCAACAATTACAGAAGTATTCCCCATTTTCTCATACGGCTGAAACTTCAAAGGTTTATCTACATCTGCCAACCAAGTCGGATAATTTTCCAATAATTTAGAATACATTCCTTTAATATTTGCAGCAGCATCTTTTAAATGTGCGCAAATTACACTATTCCAATTCTTTCTATGTACCAACTGTATCCAAGCCATATACATTTGTACCAACGTAGAACCGCCCCATTGTCTTGCTTTCAACAATATAAGCCGGATGGGCAAACGCTTTGTTCTCATATCTTCAAGCTCTGAAAGTAGTCGGCGCTGAGGTCTATTGAGCCGAAACGGAACGTCGGAGTCTCCCGTCTTATTCTTAATTCTTACAAATAAAACCGCCCAAAATTCAAAATCGTATTTAATTCGAACTTTTACCCACCGTCTCCAAACCTCTTCCCGTACAATAGCCGAAGGGGATTCTTTCAACTCATTCAAAATAAATTTTTCTATCGAACCGTACCGACGTAAAAGTTTCACGAGCTCGACCTCTTCTATCATCTTTTCCGGAATATATTGTATCGGAATAGGAGCATCCGGAAGGTGAAAGCAAAAACGCTTCCCGACCGTGCTCCCTTCTCCTGTCTCAGGACGATAAGTTCTATTGATCTCTTTCTTTCGTCTCTCATTTTCAATCACCGTAATTTCCATTTCATCTAATATTTCCCGATAATTCTATTTTCCGCAAAATAGCACACCGAAAAACCATATTTCATGCGATAAATATAAAATCTACCGCAGACCGGCCAGCCGATCGAGCGTATCGGCTATAGAACACAATACCTGTCTTTCATCTCCAGACTCATTTCTACTCTCATGTTTCTCCAATATCTCAATACATTTGAGTAAATTGACTTCACTGGTACATTCAGGTATCATTTCTTGCAAACGTTTATAGCATAAATCCAAAATCTCACGCCGTTTTCCGATATAATCACCGACCGAAGCGCTTTTCTCCCCGGAAAAATCATTTTTTTTCATCATATCCCATACGATTTTATAATTATAACATCATACGGCAAATATATGAGGTGATATTTGTGTGCTGATGTTATAATAATAAATTCGTTCACTAACCAATTAAAAAATTTTAGAAGGAGAAACAAAAATGTTCGCATCAATATTCAATGGGATTAAAGCCCGAAAACAGAAAAAAGCAGCTGAAAAAGAACAAAAAAGCGCATTACAAGCCCTCGATAGTCAGCAAACGCAGTTAGATAACCTTTTCAACTCGGAATATTACGGAAATTACATAAATCGATCGGATAACCAAGCCTTACTAAAAAATCTCCGAAAACAGACTCAACAACTAAATCAACAGGCACAAACTCAGTCTGCCGTCACGGGAGCGACACCCGAAGCTATCGCCGCCCAACAAAAAAACAACGCTGAAACGATAGGCAACACATATAGTACGATTGCAGCAAATGGCGCACAATGGAAGAGTAATGTACTGAATAATTATATCAATCATTCGGCAGCAATAAATGACAAAAGATACAACACTTATATGAATAGCAGCAATATGTTCCGGAATGCATCGGAAAATGCTTTGCAGAATGTAGGTCGAAGATTGGAAAATCTGGATGATACAATATTAAGTATGGCAAAACTGTCGTCAGGGATGCTTTGAAAACATTTATCGGAAACGGCTCAAAAGATATGATAATGGAAAATAAGACAACCGAACTACAAAATAAAAAAAATACGGCAGCGATTTTCTCCGACATCAGGCAACAGGTAGAAGATGGGAAAGGTTTTCTCTCGGTATGTCGGGAAAATCGAAAACAAAGAAAGAGATCTGCCGCCCGTAAGTCAATTGATGATCTGGAATATGCTTTGAAACTTTTAGGGAAAAAACCGATAAAAGAAGAATCCGAGAAAAAAGAAAGGAGTTTTTACTGGAAAAAACTCATTCGGTTATTTGAACCGGAATCTGAAATGATAAACAAACAACATGACCGATGCAGGGAAAAACAAGAGTTACGAAAAAAGTTTCTCGAACTAACAGAATGGATTTCGGCCGTTCCGAATATTCATACAAAACTGCCAGTAAAAGGAATAAATACAAAAGAATTTTCAAAGGCATGGCAAAATAATGAAGAAAATGCCGATAAACAAAAATTCTTGCTTTTCAACTATCTTACAGCCCAAGGTATTTCTCCCGAAGAAGCCCGGATACAAATAGAAAACTTATTATTCGAAAACACTCAAAACAATACTCTCAATGAATAAAAACAATAGATGGGATTATATTGATCCTCAATTACAAAATATGTATAAACGACAAATAGCCCAGACAAGGGATAACGGTCAAAACACAAAAACTCAATCATCTCCGCAGGAACGACCGGAATATATCGATCCTGGTTTAATAAAGCGGACAATGGTCAACAACCCTCTGACCGGTCAAGAATGGAAAACACCCATTCCCTCACAAAAGCTATATCCGGCTATACCCTACCCGTCCATTCCCGAGACTCCATATAACAGAAAAATTTTGTCATCTTTATTAAACAACGATTCAGAAGAAAAACCTTTGACAAGTTTTAAAGATGGTCTGGCTCAATACGGGAAACGGTTAGCAAACGATTTCTCCTATAATTTCGGAAAATTAAAAAGCTGGTGGAACAATGAAGACGAAATGCAAGCTGCATACCAAAACGTACAAAAAAATTTCGGCAGTTTATCTTCTGTAAACAATGAAGATTTATTAAAAGAAATCGAGCGGAACAAACAAGAAATTTCTGAAAAAAACATCCGAAAACCCGACAAAAAGTTCGATTGGAATAATAACGAGCTTTATGATCCGGAAACCGGAGCTGTTAATGAACAAGAGTATATGAATACAAAAGCCCGATACATCGATGCTTTAAAAAATATCATGGAGATGAAATCGGACGGCTTATCCCCTCAGCAAATAGAAAAAGAAGTGAATGATTACATCATCAACGGAGGCGAAGGAAAAAAACAAATGAGCAAAGCTTTAGAACAAAATGATAGTTTCAAAGAAACCGAAGGTTGGGCAAAAGTTGCCGAAACGGGTGCAGGAATAGCTCAGCAAGCCCTACCCATAGCCGCAGGACTGGTCTTTCCACCGGCAGGAGTCGCTTTGGGTGCAGCCAATGTCGGCAGTTTAGCGGCACAAAGTCATGCTCAGGCACAGATGGACATAGACCGGTATGAAAAAGAAAACGGTGAAAAAGTACCGGATTGGAAACGTGCTGCTTATGTGGGTTCTTATACAGGAGCTGATTTGCTCATAGAAGGTCTTATGCAAGGCAGATATTTAAACAAACTCTCTGCTCCTTTGAAAGAATCGATGCGAAAAGGGGTTGTTTCCCAAATGATGAAAAGCCCACAGGCTTCCAAAGAGCTAACCGATTTGCTTAAGAATTACAAACATATCGACTTGAAGAAACTGGCAGCAGAAGTCGGTTCGGATGCTGCTATGGAGGGATTGAGTGAAGCTGGCACTTCTGTTGCTCAAGATATGGCAGCCCGCATTTATTTGGATAGAGAAAATTATCCGGCATTAAATGAAATTCTTCAAAATGCAACCCGTTCCGGTATAGAAGGAGGAGTTTTCGGAGGAGCATTAGGCGGCATAAGCCATACCGAAGGAAAAGCAGTGCAACATCTTAGAAGAAAAAACAATGGAAAAGTAACAATACTCAATACCAAATACGGAGAGCCGATGGAAGTAGTCGGACAAACCGAAAACGGTTTGTATAAAGTTATTACACCGGAAGGGAAAGAAGAACTCATATTTCCTGACTTCGCAGAAGGCATATATTCTATTCCTTATGAAGATTACAATCGAATCACCCGTAGCAGCACGGATGAGTACGAAAAAATGCCATCTGTGATAGAACAGAATAAAAATCTGAGGAAAGAAGATCCCGGATTCAACATTTCGATCGTCAATCCCGATAATCCGTGGTTGAACAAATACGATACGCAATTTCAAAGGGACAGACGTCGACAGGAAGCCGAAAAAATAAGTAAGGAACTTGGCA
The DNA here is from genome assembly GCF_947855755.1 of uncultured Coprobacter sp. Taxonomy (NCBI): domain Bacteria; kingdom Pseudomonadati; phylum Bacteroidota; class Bacteroidia; order Bacteroidales; family Barnesiellaceae; genus Coprobacter; species uncultured Coprobacter sp. The sequence goes on along the minus strand of NZ_CANUAR010000003.1, from coordinate 23,802 downwards.
TTGATGCTCAAATATTTGACCGACAATCGGAACTTCCTCTCGATATACAGCAAAAACTACCGGCTAAAGATGTCTTACCGGGTTATTTTTCTCCCGAAAATGATCAGGTGAACGTTATATTAGACAACATCCACTCTGAAGCCGAACTTAAAAAAACATTGATACGTGAAGCTGTCGCCAAAAAAGGAATACGAGCTTTATATGGAGAACATACCGATAGTTTTTTGGATCAGGTATTCCGATCAATGCCTTCAGAAGTCAGGGAAACTTACCAAAAAAATAACAGATCAAATCGTAAAGCTGCTGAAGAATACCTGTCCAATATGGCTGAAAAAGGGATTGACAATCCGGGATTATGGAGCAACATTCGGTCATATACCCGACAAGTAGTAAGGGATAAATTAGGACAGGACTTCGATTTTGACGATAACGAATTGCAATATATCTTATGGAAAGCCCGCAACCGTATCACAAACAAAGATACGATGAAAGAGATGCTGAAAAAAAACAATAAAGAACGACAAATACAAGAATCGATGTTCCCGACTCAATACCCGCCCAAGAATAAAAAATAACTGCAACCTTCATAATTACAAAACGGGAAAGACTGTAAATCGCCTTTCCCGTTTTGTCACTTACATTAAAGCAATAACTTATGCTTCTTTCCCGTGACAGTTTTTATATTTCTTACCGCTTCCGCAAGGACAAGGGTCATTACGTCCTATCTTAGGTCCTACTTTGACGGGTTCGGACCGCGGGGTCTGCTGTGTAGGAGCTGTCGAAGAGCCACTTCCTACCTGATCTTTTTGAGTACGATATTTACTATAATCCTGACGCACTTCAGGAGCAGCTTCACGCACTTGTTCCGGCTCTCGTACAGGAATCTGGCCTCTCATCAGAATAGCGACCGTTTTTCGGTTGATCGTATCGATCATATCTTTAAACATACCGAAAGACTCCAGTTTGAAGATCAATAACGGATCTTTTTGCTCATAACTTGCATTCTGTACCGATTGACGCAATTGATCGAGGTCACGCAAATGTTCTTTCCATGCCTCATCTATCGTATATAACAATATGGCTTTCTGGAATGCTTTATTGATTGCTTTCGACTCCGATTCGTATGCCTCTTTCAAATTACAAGAAATATTATACATCCGTTTCCCGTCTGTAATCGGAATCATTATATTCTCGTATCGGTCACCTTGGTTTTCGTAAACCTGCTTAATCACCGGATTGGCAACAGCCACCATATTATCTGTTTTGCGCTTGAACGCAGCAATAACCGCATCATACAACATATCTACCAATCGCTCGTTCTTTTCACTTCGCATTGCCGTTTTGTCGAAAGGTATTTCAATGGCAAAAGTTTTGAACACATCCTCTTTAAGTGCGTCATAATCTGAATTTTGGGAATGAGATTCTATCATAGCCTGCACGGCATCGTACATCATATTTACAATATCGATCCCTATACGTTCCCCTAAAAGAGCATGATGACGTTTGGTATATATTACCTCACGTTGTGCATTCATCACATCGTCATATTCCAATAACCGTTTACGAATACCGAAATTATTCTCTTCTACTTTCCGCTGAGCACGTTCGATCGATTTGGAAATCATATTATGTTCGATCATCTCTCCTTCTTCAAAGCCCAAACGGTCCATAACCTTAGCAATACGTTCAGAACTGAATAGACGCATCAAATTATCTTCGAGAGAAACATAAAATACCGAAGATCCCGGATCTCCCTGACGTCCGGCACGTCCTCTCAACTGACGGTCCACACGACGTGACTCATGACGTTCAGTACCGATAATAGCCAGCCCGCCGGCAGCACGAACCTCAGGAGAAAGCTTGATATCAGTACCACGACCGGCCATATTGGTAGCAATAGTCACCGTTCCGCTCTGACCTGCCTGAGCGACAATATCTGCTTCTTTCTGATGTAACTTAGCATTCAATACATTATGTTTGATCTTACGCATGGTAAGCATCTTGCTGAGCAATTCTGAAATTTCGACAGAAGTAGTACCCACAAGTACCGGACGGCCGGCTTCGACCAATTTTTGTATTTCATCGATTACCGCTGTATATTTTTCCCGTTTAGTCTTATATACCCGGTCATTCATATCGACACGGGCAACAGGTTTATTTGTAGGAATCGTAACAACATCAAGTTTATAAATATCCCAGAATTCTCCGGCTTCTGTCTCGGCAGTACCGGTCATCCCCGCCAATTTATGATACATACGGAAATAATTCTGTAAAGTAATCGTCGCAAAAGTCTGTGTTGCAGCCTCGACTTTAACATGCTCTTTCGCTTCGATAGCCTGATGCAACCCGTCCGAATAACGGCGACCTTCCATAATACGTCCGGTCTGCTCGTCAACGATTTTTACCTTATTGTCGATAACGACATATTCATCATCCCTCTCAAACAGAGCATAAGCCTTTAAAAGCTGGTTTACAGTATGTACCCGTTCTGCCTTGATCGCATAATCCTGCATCAAAGCATCTTTCTTCATCTGTTTCTCCTCATCGGACAGACCCATATTTTCCAGTTCCGAGAGTTGAGCACCGATATCAGGCAACACAAAGAATTGCGGGTCATCAGAATTTCCGGTAATCATATCCAGACCTTTATCGGTCAACTCCACACTATTATTTTTTTCATCGATTACGAAAAGCAGAGGATCGGTAACAATCGGCATATTACGGTTGTTTTCCTGCATATAATACTCTTCTGTCTCGAGCATCAACGCTTTTACACCGGGTTCACTAAGATATTTAATCAATGCAGAATTCTTAGGAAGTCCCTTAAATGACCTGTATAACAACAAAGCTCCCTCTTTACGTACCTCTTTATCGCTCGAAGCAATTTTGGTACGAGCTTCAGCAAGCAACTTGGTCGTATAAGCTCTTTGGGCTTTATACAAAGCTTCTACTTTCGGACAGAACTCCTCGAAAAGCTGATCATCTCCTTTCGGTACCGGACCGGAAATAATCAATGGCGTACGGGCATCATCGATCAATACGGAGTCCACCTCATCGACAATCGCATAGTTATGTTTACGCTGTACAAGATCCTCAGGAGATGTCGACATATTGTCACGCAAATAGTCGAAACCGAACTCATTATTAGTTCCGAAAGTAATATCCGCATTATACGCTTTGCGCCGTTCTTCCGAATTAGGTTGATGCTTATCGATACAATCGACAGACAAACCATGAAACATATACAGCGGACCCATCCATTCCGAGTCACGTTTGGCAAGATAATCATTCACAGTTACCACATGCACACCGTTTCCGGTAAGAGCATTCAAAAATACAGGCAAAGTCGCGACAAGAGTTTTTCCTTCACCCGTCGCCATTTCGGCAATTTTACCCTTGTGCAAAACGACACCACCGAACAACTGGACATCATAATGAATCATGTCCCATGTTACTTCATTGCCTCCGGCGATCCAGTGATTTTGATAGATGGCTTTATCGCCTTCGATATGTACAAAATCGTGAGTCAATGCCAATTCTCGGTCAAACGGCGTAGCAGTCACGGTGATCGTTTCATTTTGAGCAAAACGACGGGCAGTATCTTTTACTACCGCAAATACCTCAGGCAATACCTCATCAAGAACTTTCTCATATTTTTCAAGAATCGTCTTCTCGATCTTGTCTATTTCTTCCCAAATAGCTTCACGTTTTTCGTAATCTTGTTCCTCTACCGAAGCTCTTAACTCCGCAATACGGTTTTTCTCAGGAGCAACAGCTTCCTGCACCCGTTTTTTAACATCATCGATACGGGCTCTCAGCTCATCGTCGCTTAGCTTTTCGATAGCCGGATATGCCTCTTTGACCTTGTTTACATAGGGGAGTATCTCTTTTAAATCACGTTGCGATTTATTTCCGAAGAGACTTTTTAAAAAATCATTAAATCCCATAGATTATATATTATTTTATTTTTTGCTGAATGAATAAAAACATTTCCCAAGAAAATACTTGGAGAACGGTTACAAATGTAATGTAAATAACCCGAAAACAAAAAGTCCGGAAAAGATTCGATAAATTCTATATCGATACAATTCAGAATTTCACATGGATTCTATCCGATTTATTTCACCGAAACGACTCTCATACTTTACCGGATTTCGGGAAGCGCCGGTTGAGATGCGGCATTCGGAGAGCGTATCCGCAAAATGCGTGAAACCGTAGGTGCGATCATAGTAGCCCGAACAGGCCGGGCGATATGCTGAGGTTTTATATCTTTACCAAAGAAAATAAGTGGCGCTGGAATCGCATTTTCCCGAACGTATTCACGTGGATTATCCGTATTTTCATATACTATTTCCCAGCCGGGCTGAACCTCAAGAAGAAGATCTCCGGATAATTTACGATGATATCCTCGACGAATGGCATCGATCCGGTTATTCCAATTTCCGTGCAACATCTGGAACGATGTCGTCACATCCTGTATCCCTGTCATTTGAACAAGAAATTCAGCAGCTTTCAGCTGAACATCTTTCAAACTCATTTCTTTATCTGAAATCAGTTTCCGGTTCAGAAATATCTGACGGTCATGATAACCGAGTACCCATTTCTCCTGTCCGTAAACCGCCATCAAATACATATTGAGCAAAGAGGTTGCTCGCTCAGGATAAAACTCTCCTGCAGGAATTTCATATATCCCCACCTCTTTCGCCTCTCCGTTAAAATATCCGGTAGAGGTCAGGAAAATCACCGTATTTTTCAATCCGACATTCTTGTCGATCATCTCCAACAAACGAGCGATTTCCTGATCAAGACGCAAATATGTATCTTGAATTTCGAGGCTATACTCCTGAACGCTTTTCCCTTGATAATTGGCAGCAGAATACCCGATATTCAATATATCGGGATACATTTGTTTCCCCAACTCGCCTTTAGTAAGAAAAGCATCCACGACCCGATTCACCTCCTCGTTCACCAAACCGCTGGTCTTAAAATAATCGTACTTCTTATGCTTGCCTTTATCGAATATATGCTTGAACATATAGTCGCTACTCAGATAAGACAAACCTGTATAATCCGTTGCCGAACGCAATGGCTGCCAGACAATCGTATCTATACGGCGGTCGAGTCCCGATTCTATATTATATTGGTCGATATAAGCCGGAATATCTTTGTAATGCGTAGAAGATGCCCATTTCCCGTTGTCATTATCAATCCAGAATACGGCATTTGCAGCATGTCCCCCGCTCAATATCGCCTGTTCGAAAGTCGGTGCGACGGAAAAAACACGAGAAACACCTTCTGTCGCGATTTTCAATTCATCGCAAACAGTCGAAGTCAACAAATTCTTAGGAGAAACCGTCTCATTCGTATAATTTCCCATTTTAGCAGGATCATACAAGATAGATTCTACCCTATCCTCCGCCACATTATATAATGTATTGGCCACAATACCGTTATAGGCCGGATATGTTCCCGTATAAATAGATGCCGTTGCAGAAGAACGGTCAATATTCGGAAAATCGAATGTAACTTGATCATATAGCAAGCCCTCGTCCATCAAACGCTTAAAGCCTTTATCCCCGAACACGTGCCGCATCATCTGCAAATAATCGGTACGCAACTGATCTATAGTAATGCCGACAACCAACTTAGGCACATCGGCTGGAGACTGAGCACCCAAAGGTGCAGTCATCAATACTAAAATCAAGGATGCTATAACTTTATTCATTTTTCTATATTTCTTTTTCTGCAATCTTTTCCTTCCTGCGATTTACCCATATATAGGTCACAGACCTAACGGCTAATGCCAATACTAAAGGCAAGAATGCAATATTCATCTGTTGAGGCAACCAATACCAACTTGCCAATAAACAGAAAAGCACCGCAAAGTTAATAAAATGATAATAACAGACGACCTTTTTCATAGATTTTACCCAAATGATCGCAGGTAATATCAATAAAAAAGGATTTGCCCAAAATCCCGAATAATTCGGATAAGTAGCCGGATGTGTAGATATAAACATCAAGAAGAACAACAGACAGCCTACCAAGCCGTAGATCGAAAACAAAACCGTATCTATAATACGGTAATGATGCCGTTTTATAATTTCCACAGCAGACATTATAACCACAGCCAACAATAATAAAGAAGTAACAAACAAAGGAGATATTCCGACCGGTTGGACAGCTGCCGATGCTATGCGCATGGGATCTGCTGCAAGCAACAAAACCGGCTCTCCGGACAAATAGCGTACCGAGTCGTCTTTTACGACACGGGCATCTTCAAACGCCTTCATAAGCACATCCGGAAGGAACATCTGTTCTTCGTATGTGATCTCCCGATCGAGAGGTTCTCCTAAAGCTAAATCTATTCCGAAAGTAAGCCACGGATAATTATGCGTACAATCGTGAATCATCTCACGGAATGTCACTTTATCGACCGGATCTTTATACTGTATCTGCCCCGATAAATTTTCCGTTATCACATTGCGAGGACGAGTGGCGCAATTATCATACAAAAAGTTATACCGATATATACGATTATCGGGCATATTATTAATAATCAAAGCCTGAAATACACGGTTACTCTCTTCTGCCGTCAACCTTAAAGGAAGTTCCGAAACTTTACTTCCCCGTACGGCATAGTTATAGACAAAATCCCTAAAATCGGCAAGCCCTATACTATAATCGGTCTCTCCTTTAGTAAAACGATAGATAAAATGCGGGGTATTGAAACTGAATACGCCATAATGAAAAACGACATCTACGTTTCGTGATACATCCTGTACACGCAATCCCGTATGCCCGAACAGCTCATATACTTGAGATCCCGGAGAACAAGTTATCAAACTGATTTTTAAGGAATCGCTTACGGAAGAATATCCTGTTGCCAGCGAACATAAAAAAAATAAAAATGCGAGAACCTTCTTAATATCCATAATCTTAATCCGGCAAGTAATATAATACTGCCTCCGGTGGGTAAAAATACGACATTTTCACGAGATGACTTCTCTCATGTTTATTTTTTATATTTTATTAGAATAGAACTTTCATCTATTTGACAGAAAACGGAAATCAGCTCCTGAGGGACTCTGAAATACTCTTAAGTCGAACTCAGGAAGAACTGCCATAATATGGTCTAAAACATCTGCCTGCAATGCTTCATATAACGGCCACTCTTTTCTTTTTGTGAAAAAATAGATTTCCAAAGGCATTCCCTTATCCTCCGCCTCAAGATAACGGACAAGAATCATCAGATCTTCATTGCATTCAGGTAATGTCCGGATATAACGGTCGAGGTAAGCCCGGAATAGTCCGATATTGGTCAAACGTATCTGAGGCAAAGACTCTTTTTTACGATCGACATATTCGCGAACACCATCTAATCGACAAAACTGTTCCAACATTTCGGGAGTACAGAATTTCACACTGTTCATATCGATATGTACCGCACGCTTTATGCGACGTCCTCCCGATTCTTCCATCCCTCTCCAGTTCTGAAAAGAATCACTCACCAATGCATACGGTGGAACGGTAACGATCGTATTATCAAAATTCCTGATCTTCACCGTATTTAAAGTAACCTCGATCACTCTTCCGTTCGCTCCATGTTTCGGAACGGTAATCCAGTCTCCGGGGCGCAGCATATCATTTGCCGACAATTGTATTCCTGAAACGAATCCCATGATCGTATCTTTAAATACTAACATAAGAATCGCGGCAGAAGCCCCTAATCCGGCAAACAGAGATAACGGCGATTTGTCTATGACTACACTGATAATAAATATCGTACCGACAAAAAACAATAATACCTGCAAAGTCTGAAACAGACCTTTTACAGGCCGATCTCGCAGTTTTTCTTTCCGGTTGGTCAATTCAAGCAGGATATTAAGAAATGAATTGAAAAAACGCAGAACGACTGCAATGATATAAACAATACAAAATTTTAATATCCATGATAACGCAACCGGTTGCTCGGGGAAAGCCAGAGGTATCAAGAAATAGATCATTACGGCCGGTACGGTAAGCGCAAGCTTATTGAGCAATTTCCTATCAAACAGCATATCGTCCCACTCGGCTTTCGTACTTTTCACAATCCGATGCACTACGCTATTTATAAAATAACGGCAGATATAATCGGCAATTACTGCCAACAACAAAATCGCAACGAGTATGATAACCCGGGAAAAAAACAAAGAAAGAGACGGGCTTAATGACGTATTATCAAACCAGCCCGATATCCAATACAATATATTTTCTGCTTCTAACAACATTCCACATTTATTTGCAACGAAACAAAAATAAGAAATTTATCGAAAACAGAAACTGCCGGTCTAATCTTTTATACAACATTCCTCATATCAAAAAAACGGGAAACCGCATCTTGGCACGATTCCCGTCTTCACAATGTTATCCAAACATATTTACGCCCGTACATCAGAACGATTTCTAAAACCATTCTGAAAACGACTATTCCGGGAACTTTTCCTATCCTCACGTCTTACGGTTTTCTTCAATTCCTCCTTCTCCGAAAAAACGGGTACAGCTCTTACAACACCCGTATTAAAAGGATGTTCTTGAATCTCGGCAATATGTCTTCCGGTCAATCTTTCTATGTCCTTTAGATAGACTTTTTCTTCGGAGTCGCAAAATGAAAATGCAACACCACTACGCCCGGCACGTCCCGTACGCCCGATACGATGAACATAAGTTTCGGGAATATTCGGTAAATCGTAATTTATAACATGAGAAAGGTGATCAATATCTATACCTCGTGCCGCTATATCCGTAGCGATCAACACCCGGGTAGTACGATCCCGGAAATTATTCATGGCTTTTACCCTTGCATTCTGAGACTTGTTCCCATGAATCGCCTCCGCTTTAATACCCGATTTACCCAATATTCGGGCAACCTTGTCAGCACCGTGTTTTGTTCGGGTAAAAACCAAAACCGACTCAATAGCTTTATCTTGCAGAAGATGTACCAGCAATTTGCTTTTATCGGTCTTTTCCACTCTATAAACATGCTGCTCGATCACTTCGACAGTAGAGGACGGTGGCGTCACCTCAATCATCATCGGATGATTCAATATTTGCCGTGATAATTTTTCGATTTCGGCAGGCATCGTGGCCGAAAAAAACAGAGATTGTCGTTTTCGAGGCAATAACGGCAGTATCTTCTTTATATCATGAATAAATCCCATATCCAGCATACGGTCGGCTTCATCGAGAACAAAGAACCGGATTGTCTGTAAATCGATAATTTTCTGATTGATCAGATCAAGCAAACGTCCGGGTGTGGCAACTAATATATCAACACCTTTCCGTAAGGCTTCTACTTGGGGTTTCTGTGATACGCCACCGAAAATAACGGTATGTTTCAATCGGGTATGGCGACTATAAGCGTTTATACTGTCTCCGATCTGGGCGGCCAGTTCCCGGGTAGGGGTCAATATCAATGCCCGAATAGACTTCCGGCCATTTCCTCCGGCTTCCGCTAAGAGATTTTGTATTATGGGAATCGAAAATGCAGCAGTTTTACCTGTCCCGGTCTGTGCACAACCTAATAAATCTTTACCATCTAAAACACAAGGAATTGCTTTTGCCTGAATCGGCGTCGGGGTAATGTAACCCTCATCTTGAAGAGCTCTAAGAACAGGCTCTGTCAATTTCAAATTTTCAAATATCATTAAATAATCGTTAGTAATCCCGATGTATTCCGGAATCACATTTCAAATGTACGCCTTTATATCGGACTTTCTATCATTACCCGACATATAAAATGCTTTATTAACAGTTCGGACACCATTTTATAATCGCTTCTCGCGCCAATCGGACTTTTTCAAATACAAAAAAGAGAATAACAGCATAAAAACGGCATATATATGATCTGAAGTCCAACATACCGCAACATCGGCTTTAAGCCAAATAGCAACATATAATACATAAACGACATATACGGACAATGCCGCCAGATCAAGCATAAATGCCTGACGGGTATTTCCCGTACCGGAAACGATCGTGAACCAAATCATAGCCGGAATAAAGAATATATAAGAAGATAACATCACCCATAAAGAAGGTACGGCATCCCCTATCAAATCTGTATTATCGGTATAAATACGTAATACTTCCGAAGGGAATAAAGCGATAAGCAGCAATATCGGTAAACAGCAGAAAAAGCACATTCGGGTGATCCTCATCCCTAAACGGGGGACTGCATTCTGCTCCGATGCTCCCATAAGATTACTTGTCAGCGATCCTGCTGTCGAGGAGAATGCATTAACTACGATAAAAAGTAGAGAGGATACGCTTCTGACGATATTCGTAACCGCAAGAGAACGCTCTCCCAAGTGCTCGACCGAAACAAAAAACAGAAACCACGTACTCATAGACAAGAACGTCTGCAACATCGTCCAAATAGAGGTTGAAAGAATCCTCCTCAACATCTTCGGTTGGAACTTGATATTAAAAGAAAAACCGTACTTCTTCCAATCGATCTTGATCCATGTATATATAATATAGAATAGAGCGGATACCGCTTCGGCAGTACTGGAGGCTATCGCCGCCCCGGCAATACCCAACTGTGGGAAGCCGAATTTACCGAAAATCAACACATAATTCAACACAATATTTGTCAATACCATGACAACGGAATTGATCGTCAAAATACGAGTATAAGTAATTCCGACATAAAATGCTCTGAATAAAACAGCGATAAACGAAAAGAAAAAGCCATAAATACGCCAGTTCATATAACTGATCGTTGCTTCATATACAGGATCAGATTGTATTATCGAACGTAAAAATATCGGAGAATAGAGTTTAGAAATCACAAATACCCCTCCTGCCAACAGCATAAGGAACATAGCCCCCTGCAAAAAAATTCCTCCGATATCTGAATAACGTTTCTCCCCGTTACGACGGGCGATTATGATCTGCACTCCGATACTGAACCCGAAGCCCAACATAAAAATCGCCAGATAATAAACTCCGGCTAATGCAGAAGCTCCCAACTCCACTTCTCCGACACGCCCCAAATATGCCGTATCGGTAAGTCCGATTAAATGCTCCATCAGCAAACTGATGAGAATGGGATAGGCCATTTGCCAAATTTGTCTATTGGTAAAATGCATACGCTCCTTTATTTTTTTATGCAAAAGACGAAAGATTAATCATTTTGTTTATTCAGACGGCAAAGATAGCACATACATCCGTTCTTGCTACCCGAAGTATATATAAAAAAGAATTTTAGCTTTTATGATTGTATTTATTTCGATTATAATTTATACATTTGAGAATAATTAATTAATTCTTGTTAGCCTGTATGAAAACTATTAGCTTAAACATTGAAAAAGCTCTTGGTAAAGGAGCAAAAGAGCAACTTCTTTCTGCTGCTCCAAAAGCAGAAGATGCAATAAAGACATTACATAAAGGAAACGGAAAAGGGAATGATTTCCTCGGATGGTTACATCTGCCCTCTTCGATCAGTGAAACGGAATTATCGGATATCGAAGCCGCTGCCAAACAATTGAAAGACCGGTGTGAAATCGTTGTCGTAATCGGTATCGGAGGCAGTTATTTAGGGGCGAAAGCCGTATTAGAAGCACTGTCAAACACATTTATACAAATGCAGACCAAACAAAATGTACCCTTAGTTTTGTTTGCCGGGCAAAATATCGGAGAAGATTATTTATATGAACTTCAGCATATTTTACAAAACCGCCAGTTCGGATTAATTAATATTTCAAAATCAGGAACAACGACCGAACCGGCATTAGCTTTCCGTCTGTTGAAAAAACAATTAGAAGATCAAGTCGGCAAAAACGAAGCCAAAAACCGCATCATCGCCATAACCGATGCTTCTAAAGGAGCTTTACGAAAACTGGCAGACAAAGAAGGATATAAGACATTCGTAATCCCGGATAATGTAGGCGGACGCTTTTCGGTTCTCACTCCTGTAGGGTTACTGCCTATTGCCGTAGCCGGATATGACATCCGCCAATTGGTCGGAGGTGCAGTCGCTATGGAAAACGAATGTGGGGAGGATGTCCCGTTTATGGAAAATCCGGCAGCCGTTTATGCCACAACCCGCAATATATTATATAAAGCCGGGAAAAAAATAGAAATACTTGTCAACTTCAATCCTAAACTGCATTTCTTTGCAGAATGGTGGAAACAGTTATATGGAGAAAGCGAAGGAAAAGACCACATGGGAATTTATCCTGCTTCGGTAGATTTCACGACCGATCTGCACTCGATGGGACAATGGATACAGGACGGTGAACGTACCATCTTCGAAACGGTTCTTTCCGTAAAAGAAATGAAATATAAAGTCGAGATACCTATCGATGAAGAAAATTTAGATGGTCTGAACTTTCTTGCTGGTAAACGAGTAGATGAAGTGAACAAAATGGCCGAACTCGGGACTCAAATCGCTCACGTCGATGGTGGCGTTCCCAATCTGAAAATAGAAATTCCGGCGATTACCGAGTATTATCTGGGACAGTTGATTTACTTTTTTGAAAAAGCTTGCGGCATCAGCGGTTATATGCTGGGAGTAAATCCGTTTGACCAGCCCGGAGTAGAAGCATACAAAAAAAACATGTTCGCTTTACTCGAAAAGCCGGGATATGAAACAGAAACAAAAGCCATAAAAGCCAAAATCTGATTTATAAATCTATTGCCGGAACAAGAAAAGGTTCTTAGAACCTATCTAAATCTTGCTCGGGTCAGATTTGAGAATTTTTTTCGAGGATGTTTTTCTGTTTTCAAGAGGAGGATAGCGGGCTATCTGACGAGGGAAAACGGGAAAATAGACCGGAAGAAAGCGCGAAGATGACCTGATAGTATTTTTTTATCGGAAAATTTAGATAGGCTCTTAATAAATCTGAATGTATTTTTGTTTGGGGCAAAACAAAAATACATTCAGATTTTTAGACAGAAAGATTTGGAAATGCAAAAACTAAACATTAATTTTGCACCCTCATTCCGTGCTGGGTACAAATAAGCGGTGATAAAAATTGCCCACCCACTGGAGGTAACCTGAATAATAAATTATATCAGATGTACGCAATTGTTGACATTCAAGGACAACAATTTAAAGCCGAAGCCGGTAAAAAATTGTATGTTCATCGTCTCGCTGCCGAACAAGGTGCTTCTGTCGAATTCGACAAAGTATTGTTACTCGACAACGACGGAACGGTAAAAGTTGGTGCTCCCACCGTAGAGGGCGCAAAAGTTGTATGCGAGGTGCTCTCTCACCTGAAAGGAGAACGCATAATCGTTTTCAAGAAAAAAAGAAGAAAAGGATATCGCAAACGCAACGGACACCGTCAATGCTTTACTCAAGTGTTAATTAAAGAAATTGTTGCTTAACTTATTAAATTCTAAGAAAAATGGCTCACAAGAAAGGTGTCGGTAGTTCGAAGAACGGTCGTGAATCGGAAAGTAAGCGACTGGGTATTAAAGTGTTTGGCGGACAGTTTGCAAAAGCAGGAAACATCATCGTACGCCAAAGAGGTACAGTTCACCATCCGGGTGAAAATGTAGGTATGGGTAAAGACCATACTTTGTTCGCATTAGTGGACGGGATGGTAGTATTCCGCAGAAAAAAAGATAATCGTTCTTATATTTCTGTAGAACCCAAAAACTAATCAGTTCAATTTGTACAAGGGTATACATATACTCCGATTACAATAAAAGATTTACACGACACGCATACGGAAACCGTATGCGTGTCGCTTTTAATACGAACATCGATCATGGAGAAAAAATATAAAATATTGTTTGTCTGCCTCGGCAACATCTGCAGATCTCCGGCTGCAGAAGGAATATTGCAGGAGCTATTACAAAGAGCAGGACTAACCGAAAATATTGAAGTGGATTCTGCTGGAACATACGGAGGTCATGCCGGAGAACTACCGGACAACCGGATGCGCGCCCATGCCACCCGCCGAGGATATAAGTTGACTCACCGGTCAAGACAAATAAAATATGACGATTTCGAAAAATTCGATTTAATTCTCGGCATGGACGATACAAACATCAGCAATCTACAACGATTAGCCCCCGATCCGGAATCGCTTGCAAAAATACGGAGAACTACCGATTTTTGCAGAAAATTACCATACGATCACATCCCTGACCCTTACTATTCGGGAAGCGACGGATTTGAACTCGTACTGGACATTTTGGAAGATGCTTGTAACGGACTGATAGAAGAGCTGAAAAACCGTAAATAATATCATCTGGCAGTACTAAAATTCTGAAGTTCTTCCCCCTGTTATACAAAATAGCAGAGATCTGCAAATAGCCTCTAAAAAAGATAAAAATATACAGTCTTTACATTGAAATTTATCTGTCAAAGAGAGATTTTTACCTATCTTTGTTGAGATAGTAAAATCCAATCAGACAATGAAAAATAGACTCATCATATATTTTCTCTCTTTATTTTTGTTTATTCCTGCATTAAAAGCAGAAGACAAAGATTTTGAAATTCCGAATTTAAAAGAAATACATAAAAACATCCGTAATTACAACTCTCATCTCTATTATCCTTATTTGATAAAACGCTTTCTGAACAACGACACGACATTCACTCTGAAAGAACTAAGACATCTATATTTAGGATACAGTTTTCAAGAGGGTTATAATCCTTATCGAGCGAACAAGCACCCTGAGGAAATCATGAAATTATATTCCCAACCGACACACACAGCAGCAGAATGCGACACGATCATCAATTACGCAATCCGGTTATTGGACAATTTCCCATTTGATTTAAGACAGATGCATCTATTGGCGTATGCTTACAAGACTAAAGGAGATAAGGAAAAAGCCCAAATATGGACTACTAAAATGAGGCAACTTCTCGAAGCTATCCGTTCCACCGGAGATGGGAAATCTCCGGAAACAGCATGGTACGTAATCAATTCGACACATGAATACGATATTATCAACAGCATCGGATATAAAGCAGATAAATATGTCTTTGTAGAACCTAATTACGATTTTATTGAAGTAAGCAAAAATCCCGATAAAACAGAGGGATTCTATTTCAATGTAGCCCGCATGTTGAAAGAATATGAACGAAAATATAAAGAGAATTAAGTACCTTTGAGTCTGTTTAATTTTGCACATACATTTTAAAAGCTCTTTTTATTCCGAAGAAACACAAGCTATCCGATGAATAAAACGGGAAAACAGTCTCAAAAGAAATTCTCAAAGCCGATCTGAGCAAAATTCAAACAGGCTTTAAATAACTTTCACTTTGCAAATAATCGACACAGCTCTTTCTGAGAAAGAAATACTTTTGTAATAAATTAGACATAATCATACATAGGATTCGCATAAAGTTTTGTATTTTTGCAAAATCCGTATAATGCGCAAAAGAGATGTGCGTCAAAATGGTATGTCCTTAAAACTATGGATATATGTTACGGCAATGAAACGATAAATTTACGACACATGAACTTACTTGATTTAAGCGAACAAGAAATCATAAGACGAGGAAGTCTTGAAGAAATGCGGAAAATGGGAATAGACCCCTATCCTGCCGCCGAATATAAAGTAAATGCTTATACAACCGATATAAAATCATCTTTCAAAGATGAGGATGCTCCCCGGCAAGTATCTGTCGCTGGTCGCATCATGAGCCGCCGTATCATGGGAAAAGCGTCGTTCATAGAATTAAAAGACTCTACCGGACGCATACAAATTTACATTTCCCGAGACGATTTATGTCCGGGAGAAGACAAAGAACTGTATAATACCGTTTTCAAGAAACTTCTGGATATAGGCGATTTTATCGGAATCAAAGGTTTTGTATTCCGCACTCAAATGGGCGAAATAACTATTCATGCCCAAGAGCTTACCGTTTTATCAAAATCTTTGCGCCCGTTACCGATCGTCAAAATGAAAGACGGAGTGGCATACGATGCTTTTGAAGACCCTGAACTCCGTTACCGCCAACGGTATGTAGATCTTGTTGTAAATGAAGGCGTAAAAGATATCTTCATCAAACGGAACAAGATATATAATTCTATGCGTGAGTATTTCAATGCACAAGGATACATGGAAGTAGAAACTCCTATCCTTCAATCGATTCCGGGAGGAGCATCTGCACGTCCGTTTATAACTCATCATAACGCTCTCGATATACCGTTATACTTGCGTATTGCTGATGAATTATATCTGAAACGTCTTATCGTAGGAGGATTTGAAGGAGTATATGAATTTTCAAAGAACTTCCGTAACGAAGGAATGGACCGTACTCACAATCCGGAATTCACATGTATGGAAATATATGTTTCATACAAAGATTACCAATGGATGATGAATTTCACCGAACAAATGCTCGAAAAAATATGTCTGGACGTAAACGGAACAACCGAGATCAAAGTCGGAGAAAATATAATCAGCTTTAAAGCTCCTTTTAAACGCGTAACGATGATTGATGCCATTAAGGAGTTTACAGGTATCGACATTACCGGAATGAATGAAGATCAACTACGGGAAGTTTGCAAAAAGATCGGTGTCGAGGTGGATGAGACAATGGGTAAGGGAAAACTTATCGATGAAATATTCGGAGAGAAATGTGAAGGAAACTATATTCAACCGACCTTTATCACAGACTATCCTATCGAAATGTCTCCGCTTTGTAAACGTCATCGTAACAATCCTGAATTGACAGAACGTTTCGAACTCATGGTAAACGGAAAGGAATTGTGCAATGCTTATTCGGAATTAAACGATCCGATAGATCAACGTTTCCGTTTTGAAGAACAATTACGACTTTCCGAAAAGGGTGATGACGAAGCGATGTTTATCGATAACGACTTCATACGAGCTCTTGAATACGGAATGCCTCCTACATCTGGCATGGGGATAGGAATGGACCGTCTGGTAATGCTTATGACAGGACAATCGACCATACAAGAAGTTTTGTTATTCCCTCAAATGCGTCCTGAAAAGACCCAGAAAAAAGATGCAGAAAGTAAATACACTGCAATCGGAATACCGTCGGATTGGGTAGCTCCTATACAAAAAGCCGGATATCTAACTGTAGACGCCCTGGCTGAAGCAAATCCCAATAAATTGCATCAGGAAATTTGCGGAATCAATAAAAAATACAAGCTTGAATTGTCCAATCCTTCAGTAGATGACGTAAAGGCTTGGGTAGAAACTGCTAAATAAAAAAGCAAAAAGGATGAATCTACCGGGGAAAATAGCTGTCATAGGGGGAGGTACATGGGCAACAGCCATCGCCAAACTTATCCTTAACAATACCGATTCTATTAATTGGTATATGCGGAGAAAAGATCGTATCGATGACTTTAAACGATTAGGACACAATCCGGCTTATCTATCGAGTGTCAAATTCGATATAAGCCGCATTCATTTCAGTAACAATCTGAATATGACAATCAGAAACTCGGATACGCTGATTTTCGTTACACCATCTCCTTACTTAAAACAACACCTGAAAAAATTAAAGACTCCGCTATACAACAAATTTATTGTTTCTGCGATCAAAGGTATCGTTCCCGACGAAAATATGATCGTCACGGATTATCTGAAAAAGATATACAATGTACCTGCGGAAAATCTGGCTGTAATCGGAGGTCCATGCCATGCTGAAGAGGTTGCTTTGGAAAGGCTTTCTTATTTGACCATCGGATGTGCCGACACAGAACGAGCAAAAATCGTCGCCGATATGCTAAGCGGAAACTTTTTGAAAACAAGCATTTCTCAAGATGTCGAGGGAATTGAATACGGTTCGGTACTGAAAAACGTATATGCCATTGCTGCGGGAATTTGTTACGGACTAAAATACGGAGATAATTTTCAGGCAGTATTAATTTCAAATGCCATCCAAGAATTAAATCGTTTTGTCAATGCCGTGAATCCGATAGACAGAAACATCTGTGAATCGGTTTATCTCGGAGACTTGCTCGTAACGGCTTATTCCCGATTCAGCAGAAATCACACATTCGGCACGATGATAGGCAAAGGGTATTCTGTGAAAACAGCACAAATCGAAATGGAAATGGTAGCAGAAGGTTATTACGGTACGAAATGCATTAAAGAAGTAAATGAAAAATACAATGTCGAGATGCCTATACTCGATGCTGTATATAATATTCTTTACAATAAAAAATCATCTTTTACCGAGATACGACAACTCACTGAAATATTCAGATAAAAATAAAACAAGAAATAAGAACTTGCAAGTTCTTATTTCTTGTTTTATTTCCTTTCCGAACAAAAAAATTAATCACTACCCGCCAAACTTCTTTAAAATATTTTTAGTGCTCCTTTTAAAAGAGAAATGAAACAGAATTCCCCAAAGACGTACATTCCCTCACTATAACAATAGCTGTCAAAAGATATTAAACAATTAATTCTACGAACAATAAAAAAAGAACTCTGAAAAATCAAAGTTCTTTTTTCTCAATAAATCGAAGAATATCTTAATGACAACACCCGCCACCGCAATCACTGTGATGCTCGTCACCGCAATTGCAACCACCACCGCAGCCGCCACAAGACGGATGCAATTCTTCAGGCGTAGCAGGCCGTACCTCCACTATTTCACCCACAAAATGTAAATCTTCTCCCGCTAACGGATGGTTAAAATCCATAACGACTATATTTTCCTTCACTTCAAGAACAGAACCATTCAGTCTATTTCCACTAGCGTCCATCATCGGAACAGTATTTCCCGGAAAGATCATTTCCTCGTCGAACTTACCGTCAACAATGAACATATCTTTATTCAATTCCAAAACATGTTCTTCATCTCTCTCCCCGTAAGCATCATTACAAGGTATTACAAATTCAAATTTATCCCCGGCCTTTAGACCTTTCAGTTTTGCCTCAAAAGAAGGTAACATCTGATCAGCACCAAAAACAAAACGAAGAGGGACTTCTTTGGTTGCCCGTTCCATAAGTTCATTTTCAGCTCCGACAAAAAGATCATAAATAGCTTCAACAAACTGCCCGGGTTTAATAATTTCCATAACCTATTTCTTTTATATTATTATTTCGATTCATAAACATGTTAACTTCGCAAAGTTAGGAAAAGGTTTCTATTTATTCTTTCGTGTCTCTCTTTTTTAAATCACTTTTTCAGATTATTAATAGCACTGAACGTCTACAAAAGCATTTTTTTGTAAAGAATCGAAATTTACACGTTAAGAAATGCAGAAAAACGACTGATTATTACCATAATTAAAAAAACATTTGCATCTTTGCAAAGAAATAATTATCTTTCAATATTAAACAAATTTGGAGGTAGGCCGAGAGGCTCACTCTTTATATTTAATTACAATTCAAAAGATTCCCTATGGAAAGAGAAAACAAACCAAGGCGTCCCCGTATTGGAGAAAATAAAGGTGTCGCCGGCCGTGACGGTAATGTAGAAAGATACGAAAAAGTAGATTATTCTCGAAGAACCGAAAACACGTTCGATCCGGGAAGAAGACCCCGGATCAATAATGGCGAAAGAAACTATAATCGCCCTTCGTACGGAGAAAACAATAAAAGGCCTTACAACGGCAATAGACAATCATCGGGTTATAACCGAACCAACAATTATGGGGATGCGGGAAATCGTTCCTATAATAACGACCGTCCGTATAATAAGCCATATAACAACAGACCATACAATAATGATCGTCCCCGTTACAATGGTGAAAACAACGACCGTCCCTATCGACCGGCAAACCGTCCGGCATTCGGGAACAATACTAATAACGGGAACAGACCTTATAATAACCGGAACAACGGTTCATACAATAACAACAGAAACGGCAATAGACCATACAACAACAGACCGCAGCGCAGAGATGATTATTCTCAACAACGTAAACGGATTATTTATGAAGAAATAAACGTAGATCCGAACGAACCTATCCGTCTGAATAAATATATGGCTAATGCTGGAGTATGTTCTCGCCGTGAAGCAGACGAATTTATACAACAAGGTCTCGTAAAAGTAAACGGAGTTGTCATGAACGAACTCGGAACTAAAATTACCCGTAGCGACGTCGTTACTTTCCAAGATAAAGTCGTGACTCTGGAACATAAAATATATGTCTTACTGAATAAGCCCAAAGATTGCGTGACTACATCAGACGATCCTCAAGGCCGTCTGACCGTAATGGATATTGTTCGAAACGCATGTACGGAACGTATCTACCCAGTAGGCAGATTAGACCGAAATACTACTGGAGTCCTATTATTGACAAATGACGGAGACTTAGCGTCAAAATTGACCCATCCGAAATTTATCAAGAAAAAAATTTATCACGTATGGACAGATAAAGATGTTTCAGAAGAAGATATGCAACGTATTGCAGATGGCATTGAATTAGAAGACGGACCTATTCACGCCGATGCTGTTAGCTATGCAACTGATACGGACAAGAATCAGGTCGGAATCGAAATTCACTCCGGACGTAACCGTATCGTCCGCCGTATTTTCGAAGCTTTAGGATACCGAGTGACAAAACTCGACCGAGTTTATTTCGCCGGATTGACCAAGAAAAACTTACCCAGAGGACGCTGGCGTTATCTTACTCAACAAGAAGTTACCATGCTTCAAATGGGTTCGTTCGAATAAAACGAATATAAAATCAAAAAATAAATCTGCACGAATGTCGGAAATTTTCGACATTCGTGTTCAAGCATAAAACAAGAAGGACAAATGGAAACAATCAGCAGAACCAAAATCGCAGATCTGTTCAAAAATAAACCTTTTGGAACTCAAGTTAACGTAAAAGGATGGGTTCGCACTCGTCGTGGAAACAAACAAGTCGGGTTCATCGCTTTAAATGACGGATCGACAATTAAAAATATGCAGATAGTCATCGACCTGCAAAAATTCGACGAAGAACTTTTAAAACCGATTACAACGGGGGCATGTATTAATGTGAACGGGTTATTGGTCGAATCGCAGGGAAAAGGTCAAGATGCAGAAATACAAGCAGAAGAAATTGAAATATATGGAACTGCCGACCCACTGACCTATCCGTTACAAAAGAAAGGTCATTCCATGGAATTTTTACGAGAAATAGCACATCTGCGTCCTCGGACAAATACATTCGGAGCTGTATTCCGGATGAGACATCACATGGCGATGGCAATACACACATTCTTTCATGAAAGAGGTTTCTACTATTTTCATACCCCGATCATCACGGCTTCTGATTGTGAAGGAGCCGGGCAGATGTTTCAAGTAACGACCTTGAACTTGTATGATTTGAAAAAGGATGAAAACGGATCGATTATTTATGATAACGACTTTTTCGGCAAACAGGCAAGTTTGACTGTTTCGGGTCAGCTTGAGGCCGAATTGGCAGCAATGGCGATGGGAGCTGTCTATACATTCGGTCCTACATTCCGGGCAGAAAACTCCAATACCCCCCGTCACCTCGCAGAGTTCTGGATGGTCGAGCCGGAAGTCGCATTTATCGAAATCGCAGAAAATATGCAATTGGCAGAAGATTTCATAAAATACTGCGTTCGCTGGGCTTTAGACAACTGTAAAGATGATTTGCAATTCCTTAACGATATGTTCGACAAAGAACTTATCGAACGCCTGCAATCGGTTCTTAAAGATGAATTCGTACGACTATCATATACCGAAGGCGTTAAGATATTGGAAGCTGCTGTTGCAAAAGGCCATAAATTCGAATTCCCGATATATTGGGGAGCAGATCTCGCATCCGAGCATGAAAGGTATTTGGTAGAAGAGCATTTCAAACGTCCGGTTATTCTCACCGATTATCCGAAAGAGATAAAATCATTTTATATGAAGCAGAATGATGACGGAAAAACAGTCCGCGCTATGGATGTTCTATTTCCTAAAATAGGAGAAATCATAGGAGGTTCACAACGTGAAGAAAATTATGACAAACTTTATACACGTGCTAAAGAAATGGGAGTTCCGGAAAAAGATATTTGGTGGTATCTTGATACAAGACGTTTCGGAACTGCTCCACATTCCGGTTTCGGGTTAGGATTTGAACGGCTTTTATTGTTCGTTACCGGAATGACAAATATTCGTGATGTCATTCCATTCCCAAGAACTCCGAAAAATGCAGAATTTTAAATATCCCTTTAAAAATAAGAGTCTGTCCAAAAAGTCAAAACTGAATTGGTAAAAGTTACAGATTGTAACAAAATAAATAAAGAATGCCACTTTACACCTAATTTTCATAGGTGAAAGTGGTATTCTTTTTATAATCGAAGTCTATCAGTTTTAAATTGAAAGTTTAAATTTGAACTTTCCAACTTTTTGGACAGCCCCTTATTTTATGAACTATACCTTAAACAAACACACCTTCCCTTTATCCGCATCATAAACATCCAAGTGCAGCCAAGAGACGCCATCCTCCAAACGAATCGGATAAGGCAGCAGAATCTGATTCTTCATGATCAATCTTCTCGCTTCCTCCGCTGTCATCCCTTCCACTGTCGCATCTACAGCCTTACCGAAATTATGCGCAGACAAATAAAGTTTCTCGTTTTTCGTTTTATCCCTTACTAGTTGACAGAGATTACAACGTAACCCTCTTTGGGTATAACCTCCCCCTGAAGCCCAATTATTGACGATCATCGGTCTGTTCAATATTTTCTCCCGGATTATATCAAGCGTCTCTATCAGTTCCGGATCGAGAAACATCCATGCCCGTTCTCCATATTTTTTATATACATCGGGACAAACAAGTTCTTGTATTTTAAAGTAGTTACTTTTTTTCATCTCCTATTCCTTTTAATTTTTCGATCAACTCTTTCGCTTTTTCAATGTCATTACAGTTGATTATCTCTTTCATAGCTTCGGGTATGTCAGCGGCTGCAGATCGCTTCTCTTTCAAGTTTTCGAATACACTACGCAGTTCTATATACACGATACAGAGAGTCCCGAGCATAGAGGCATAAGGAAGATTATAAACCGAGATAAACGAACCGACAATATCAAATAATAGGAACATTATCTGAACCCGCCAATATTCCCCGATTTTAGCTACCGTTCGCCTAAGTTTATCACTATAAATCTTTTCATGTCGGGCTCGAGCTTTTTCAACTCCCGTCCACAAGTCGATAAATACGGCTATCACCATTATTATCCAAAACACTAAAATAACGACAGCTCGACGTTTTAATTCTCCGATCTGATCACTGCCAATAAAATCTAAAATAATATCCATATCCTCCATATAATAAACAATTGAACAATCTGCCCGGTAATACCTCCTATCAGTGTTGCCCATAAATCGAGCCGGTCGAATTTCCCGCCCCACGTCTTGTCTCCGTATTCCTTGCCGATCGCCAAGCCTGCGGCAAACAGTAACGTGCCTATCAATGCCCCGATAAATCCGTATAGGACATGACGCAGACGGTTGCTTTCTTTCATCCAGTTCATCACCGACCTCCTTCCTGATCCGGTGTCCATTCCGGGCTGTTCAACAGTTCCTCCAGATCTTTTCCTTGATAAATGGGATAGTTCTCCCACTCTGCAGTGTCTTCCGACAGGGGCATTATTCCTTTATTTCTCTCCGATACCAGCGTATCGTATGTTTCTACGTGTATGATCGCTTCTGTTCCTTCCACGTTCTTTCTTCTCGTTTCCCAATCCGGATCTATCTCTTTGAGCTCTGATACCGGAATTTTGTAATACCTGTTCATCGTATTTTTGTTTTTATAGTTCGTATATTCCTTGTGTGATATATTTAAGCACTATCGCCTGTTCTTCTTCCGTAAGGTTGCGGGGATAGATTATCAGATAGCGGTAATCTA